>JALOLX010000216.1 GCA_025455765.1 Flavobacteriales bacterium
TATCCATTGTTCAGTAACTGCCGTTGCGGCGACGCAGCACCCATTCCGCCGTCAACAGCGCCAGCAGCACGAAGAACAGTGTGCGAAGGCCGATGAGGTCGCTGAAGCGGGTACGCAGGTAGGAGCGCGCTGCCAAACCCGGACGTTCTTCGAGGACCGGTGCCAACTCGGCCACCCGCGCGCCAGGTACTGCTTCACCTTGGGTGAGTGCAGCGAGGTCGCGCAGCAAGGCATGGTCGGCCACGGTGTTGTTGCGTTCCAATTGCGGCTCTTCCACATGGAATTGCCCCGTGCGGCTGAACACACGGCCGTTGAAGGTGGTGCTGGCCTTCCAGTTGTAGCTCCCTGCTGTCATGCGCCCCGCGTTCAAGCTGTAGGTGTTCCCACTGCGATCGAAGGCATAGTTCACCACGCGCCCAGCGCTGTCGCTCACGTTCAACTGCACCTCAGGGCTGTTCACCGGCTCCAGGTTGGCATTGTACAGTTCCGCAGTGAACAGCACCGGTTCATCATTGCCGAACACCGCAGCATGGCTGACCCGGAAAGGCTCCTTGTTCACCTTCAGCGCCAGGAACTGCACCATGCGGTGAAAGAGCTTGTCGGTACGGCGATGATCTCCGTGCAGCTGATGGTCGGCCATGCGCCAGCGCCAGAGTCCTTCCCCCACAATGAACCCTTCGCGCCGCTCACCATCCTGCGCGAAGACGAGCAGCGGATCGTTGGTGCGCACCAGACCGATGCGTTGTACAGCCAGGGTCTGTGCCCCGCGGCCGGTGGTGTATTGGCCGAAGGGTACTTGCAGCGGAGGGAACCGTTCGATCGCGGCCACCAGTTCATCCTCCAGGGTGAACAGGGGGAAGTCGCGTTGCACGGAGGCCTGTGCATCGGTGGTGGCCGGCCGTGCTCCCGCAATTCCGACGGTCCGCTGGATGCGGCCCAGCGCGGCGAGGTCCGTGCCGAGTGCGGCGATGTACAAGGTGGGGAGCTTCAACGCCACCGCCCGATCCAGCAATGCGCCCATGGCATGCTTGGTGGACGGAAGGCCATGCAACACCAGCAGGTCGGCGCCCTTCAGATCGGGTTCGGCCTGGCCCGCATAGTGCAGCTCAATGCTGTAGCCTTCGGTGCGCGAGAGGGCTTGTCGGAGGGCGCCCAGATCGGGGTGTGGCGCCGCTGCGAGCAGCACGATGCGTTGCCGATCATCAAGCACATCCACTACGAAGGACCGGCTGTTGTTGCTTGCGATACGCTCTCCTTCCACCGTTCGTAACCGCGCTACATAGCGCTGCGGACCGGCCGCATCGGGCTTCAGTTCCAACAGCACCTCCTGTAGGAACGGGTCGCCGGTGATCGGCACTTCGCGCTCCGCTACCACGCGATCGCCCTGGCGCAGCTCCAGCACGGTCCGCTTGCCAGCCAGATGGTCGGCCTGCACCCTGACCAGTACCGGCGTGCTATTGCCCAGGTAGGTGATGGCATTGTGCTCCACATCCTTCAGCGTCAGGTCAGGGTACACCGTGGTGTCGCCCAGGAGCACGGTATAGACCGGCACCCCAAGGCGCGTGGCTTCCAGGCGTGGGTCGCGGCCCTGGTTCTGGATCCCATCGCCATCCACGATCACCGCGCCCAGTTCAGCACCGGCGAAGCGTTCGTGAACAGTACGGAGCAGCGCGCCCAGGTCGGTGCGTGGCCGATCTTGCGCGAACCGCAAGCCCTCCTCCACTTCGGCGCCGTAAGTGAAGCTGCGCACTTCGAACCGATCGCCCATGCGCTGCTCCAGCTCCTGCAAAGCGGTGCGGTAGGTGCCATGCAGGAAGGCGGTATCGCCAGCGGCGTTCAGCGAGGCCGAACCATCGTGCGCCAATACCAGGATGGGCTTGCGAAGCTCACGCTCCTCATACCGCAACAAGGGTTCGAGCAGGAAGAACGCCACAAGTGCCACGGAAAGGGCACGCAACACGAACAGGATGCGCCGCACGGTCCTGGGCAGTTCGCCTCCGGCTCGCGCATAGAGCAACCAGGCCGCACCGACACCCAGGCCGATGCAGAGCAGGGCCAGCCAGAACGGTTGTGCAGTGGTCAATTGCATGGCGGGTGCAAAGGTCGCACACGGAGGCCCTCCTCAGCGCTTCGCCATGTTCGCGGAGTGCATACCATCAGGTGAGCATGCCGCCGCAGACGTTCAAGGTCTGGCCGGTGACATAGCTGCTGAGGTCACTTCCGAAGAACACACAGGCGTTGGCCACATCGTCCGGCGTACCGCCACGCTTCAAGGGAATGCCTTCGCGCCAGCCCTCCACCACCTTGGGGTCCAGGGCGGCGGTCATTTCTGTCTCGATGAAGCCCGGCGCAATGGCGTTGCAGCGGATGTTGCGGCTCCCCAGCTCTTGTGCCACGCTCTTGGTGAAGCCCAGCACGCCCGCCTTGCTGGCCGCATAGTTGGCCTGACCGGCATTGCCCTGCACGCCCACCACGCTGCTCATGTTGATGATGCTGCCACTGCGCTGCTTGAGCATCGTGCGCATCACCGCCTTGGTCATGTTGAAGACGCTCTTCAGGTTGGTGTTGATCACCGCATCCCAATCGGCTTCGCTCATGCGCATGAGCAACTGGTCCTTGGTGATGCCGGCGTTGTTGACCAGGATATCCAGCTTGCCCCACGCTTCCACCACGCGGTCCACCGCGGCCTGTGCACTGGTCATGTCGCCAGCATCGCTCTGGATGGCAAGTACCGTGCGACCGTAGCGACCACCCAGTTCCGTGGCCAATGCATTGGCCTTCTCCGGACTGCTTACATAGGTGAAGGCCACTTGCGCTCCTTCAGCAAGGAAGCGCTCCACAATGCCTTTGCCGATGCCCCGCGTGCCACCCGTGATGAGGGCGACCTTCTGTTCAAGTAGTGCCATGATCGATGCGTTCAGTTCCGGTGAATGGTGTGTGGCGAAGGTAGCGATGCGTCCGGAACGACCTGACGACCCCATGCAGCCCTGGCTTCTTGGAGACCGGTCGGAATGCACTGTTGGTGTGGAACGTTCAGCCCATGGGGCGTCGTTCGGCATGGCTTTGGCGTCTTAAGCATCGAAGCATACCACCATGCGGATCCCTAACCTGCTCGCATTCTTCGCGATCGCGCTCAACGTCAACGCGCAATGCCCCTTTACGCCCACCATTGAACCGACCGCGCCGATCCTGTGCCCGGGCGAGGTGGCCCTGCTCTCCACTCAGGAGTACGATGCATATCAGTGGTATGTGGACGGTGCTGCGGTGAACGGCGCCACGGGCCAGACGTTCTCCATCCAGCCCTTGGCAGAAGTGACCGTAGCGGCCACCTTGGACGGGTGCACCGAGTTGTCGGCACCGGTCATCGTGGACGGTTGGGTGTTCCTGCTGCCCTTCGTGATCCACGCTGGCGATGAGCCTCGCTTCATCGATGGCAATGGGGTGGCACACCATTGCGAAGGGGACACCGCACTGTTCATCTTCAGCTATCCGAATAACATCCAATGGTTCGACAACGGTACGCCCATCGCAGGCGCCACGGATGATACGCTGGTGGTGACGTCCACAGGTAACTACACCGCCGTGGGTGCGCCAGATAACTGTCCGAACTTCATCCAGCCCTTGGGACTGGAGATCCCAGTGACTTTCGCGCCGACCGTGCAGCCGACCATCCTGCTGATCGATGGTCAGCTGTGCGCCTCCCCCTTCGGCGATGACCATCAGTGGTTCCTGAACGGTCAGCCGCTGCCCGGCAATGAGGCGTGCATTGTGGACCAAGGTGCTGGTGCTTACACAGTGGATGTCACTTACCAGACCGGCTGTAGCCGCCCTTCGGAGCCCTACTTCATCACCGGGGTGAATGACGTAACGTCGCTCCGCCCCAGCCTCTTCCCG
>JALOLX010000217.1 GCA_025455765.1 Flavobacteriales bacterium
CATGGACCGCTTCAAGTGGTACATGGACCAGGGCGACATCGAACTGGAGAGCGACCGCACCGCTGCTGCGGGCAGCGAGGACCTGCAACTGTCGGGCTCCAACTTCGTGAGCATTCGTCCCGACCAGGACAGCCTCAGCTTCATGGCCCCCAAGGCCCGCTACGACCTCAAGCGCCACCTCATCACGGCCAACGATGTGCAGTACATCCAGGTGGCCGATGCCTTGATCACGCCGGACAGCATGCGTGTGCGCATCCGCCGCAACGCAGAAATGGATCCGCTACGCAACACGGTGATCACTGCGAACTACGTGACCAAGTACCACCGCATCTACAACGCCACGGCCAACATCAAGGCCAAGCGCAGCTACACTGCTGAAGGCGTCATCGATTACGTGGACGAGAACAACAAGAGCTTCCCCATCACGCTCAAGGACATCCGGGTGGACACCGCGTTCCAGACCATTGCCAGCGGTCGCATCGCCAAGGAGGAGGACTTCCAGCTGAGCCCGGCCTTCGACTTCTTTGGCGGAGTGGACTTGGCGGCCAGTGTGAAGGACCTTACCTTCAACGGCAGCACCCGCATCCAGCACGGCTGTCCGGGCTTCACGCGCAACTGGATGAAGTTCAGCGGCACCATCGACCCCAAGGAGATCTTCATCCCGGTGGCGGACACGCTCTATGATGACCAGGCGGTGATGCTCGGTGCGGGCATGTACCTCGCTGCGGAAGACCCTTACAGTGTGAACGCAGCATTCCTCAGCGCCCTGGCCGACCGCCGTGATGCTCGCCTCATCAGCGCAGGTGGCTGGCTGTACTACGACAAGGGCCGCAAGGAGTACATGATCTCCAGCAAGGAGAAGATCCGCCAGCGCAACCTGCCAGGCAACCTCGTGGCATTGGCGCCCGAGAGCTGTGTGCTCATGGCGGACGGGCGCATGAACTACGGCGTGGACCTGGGCCGTGTACAGGTGAACACCGTGGGTGGAATGCGCTACGAACAGGAAGCCAAGAAGACCAATTCGGAGGGTGTCCTCATCGCCGACTTCCACTTCTACGACAACGCGCTGGAGCGTATGGCCGAGGAGATGCTGGCCTACCCGGACCTGAAGCCGCTGGACATCACCAAGACCTACTACGAGAAGATGCTCCGCGAGCTGCTCGGCCTCGAACGGTCGGACAAGTTCATCAGCGAACTCAGCATCAAGGGCGAGATCAAGAAGTTGCCGGACGAAGTGGTGAAGCCCATCGTGCTCGGCGACGTGAAGATGGCGTGGAACGGCCCGGAACAGAGCTGGTTGAGCGAAGGTCCCATCGGCGTGGCCACCATCCTGAAGAAGCCCGTGTACCGCTACGTGAAGGGCAAGGTCCACCTCGAACGCAAGCGCAGTGGCGACATCCTCACCATCCTGCTGATGCTCGACGACCAGACCTACTACTTCTTCCAATACACGCGTAACTACCTTTATGCCTACAGCAGCGACCAGCAGTTCAATACCATGCTGAGCGAGCTGAAGGATGACAAGCGTGTGCTGGAGGCGAAGAAGGATGAAGCCGCCTACCAGTTCATACTCACCAACAAGAAGAAGGTCGATGACTTCCGCGACCGCTTCGGACTTTGAACCATGAGCTTCCCCTGGGTGTACAGCATCCTTGCAATGATCGTGGCCTACCTCTTCGGTAGCATCCCTTCCAGCGTATGGTGGGGGCGCGCCTTCCATGGCATCGACGTGCGCGAACACGGCAGTCGCAACGCCGGTGCCACCAACACCTTCCGCGTGCTGGGCTGGCGCGCCGGTCTTCCGGTGCTGCTGCTCGATGTCGCCAAGGGTTTCATCCCCGTGCGCCTGCTGCCCAACTTCAGCGGCCTGGAACCCGATACCGGACCCTGGATGTGGTTGCGGGTGGCCCTCGTGCTCGCCACGGTCATCGGTCACCTCTACCCCGTGTTCGCAGGGTTCAAGGGCGGCAAGGGCGTGGCCACCTCGCTCGGCGGTGTGCTGGCGGTGCATCCCGGTGCTGCGGGCATTTGCGTGGCCGTGTTCACCCTCGTCTTCCTCGCCAGCCGGTATGTGTCGCTCGGTTCCCTCAGCGCTGCGGTGTCCTTCCCGCTGGCCATGCTGCTGCTCTTCCAGGAGGTGAGCCCGGTGAAGATCGGCTTTGCCATCCTGCTTTGTCTGTTGGTCTTCTACACCCACCGCGAGAACATCGGTCGCCTTTGGCGCGGCCAGGAGAACCGCATGGACCTGGCCGGCCGCGGACGCACCCGCCCATGAAACCCTGGTCCACATACCGCGGTACAAGGGCCCACTCTCGGATGTCGACCCGCATAACGGGCATCGTTCTTGCGCTGTTCCTACCCCTGGCCCTGCTGGCCCAGGGCGGCGATCAACAGCTGCGCGCCAAGGCCGATGCGCTCTTCAAGGAGCGCAGGTTCGCCGAGGCGATGACCATGTATTCCCAGTTGGTGAGCCTCACCCCGAGCGATCGTGAGCTCAACTTCCGCTTCGGCACCTGCCTGCTCCATTCCGGAGAGGACAAGGAGAAGTCCATCAGCTACCTGAAGTACGCCACCGACGATCCCGCCGGCCCTTCAGCTGCCTGGTACTGGCTGGGCCGCGCCTACCACCTCAACTACCGCTTCAAGGAGGCCCAGATGGCCTACCAGCGCTTCCGTGGCACGGGCGACAAGAAGGCCCTGGAGGAATGGCCTGTGGAAGGCTTCGAGCAGCAATGCCGCAACGGCGAAAAGCTCCTGTCCAGCTTGAAGGACGTGCGCGTGAGGAGCAAGGTCGAAGCGGTGGACAGTGAGTTCTTCCGCTTCTATGAACTCGGCGATATCGGTGGACGTATCGTGGTCACACCAGAGGAACTGCGCACCGCGCTCGACAAGAAGAGCGGGCAGCGCGGGCTCATCTACCTGCCCGACCGCAAAGGCCCCATCTACTTCAGCAGCCTGGGCAAGGATGGCCGCACCGGCCGCGACATCTACCGCACCGAGCTGATGCCCGATGGCACCTTCGCCACGCCCATCAAGCTCGCCGGCTACATCAATACCGACCTCGACGAGGACTTCCCCTTCCTGCATCCGGATGGGAAGACCTTCTACTTCAGCAGCAAGGGCCACAACAGCATGGGTGGCTTCGATGTGTTCCGCACCACCTACGATCGCGGCCTCGACGCCTTCGGTCGTCCGGAGAACCTGGATTTCGCGGTGAACACACCGGACGATGACATCTTCTATGTGGTGGACGGCGAACATCAAGAGGCCTGTTTCGCCAGTGGTCGCAGCAGCGCACAAGGCAAGTTGCACGTCTACCGTGTGAGCACCTCGCAGGTGCCGGTGGTCATCACCGTATTGAAGGGCACCTTCGCCAACCAGTTCGACAAGGACGACCGCAAGGCCCACATCGTCGTGGAGGATGCCCTCACCCGCGAGACCGTGGCCGATGTGCGCACCGACATCAACGGTAGCTATGTGCTCTCCCTGCCCCGCAGCGGTCGCTTCCGCTTTCTGGTGGAATGTGGCCCCACCGGTCGCACCCACGCCGGCATGGTGGAGGTGCCGCGCAACGATGGGCCACGCGCTTACCGCCAGGAGCTCGACCTCACCGATCAAGGTGGCCAGGAACGGCTGGTGATCCGCAACTACTTCGATGAACCGCTGGGTGACGACATCGTGGCCCTGGCCTTGGACGAGATCAAGCGGCGTGCGCGGCTGGACGTGAGCACTGGCAGTGATCCGGTGGCACAACCCGAAGCGCCAGCACCCGTGGCCGATGTGCTCACGGCAGCAGGCTTCACCGGGGATGTGGACAAGGCCGCAGCCCAACGCATCGCCGATGAGGACGCCCTCGCCTACGAACA
>JALOLX010000218.1 GCA_025455765.1 Flavobacteriales bacterium
GTACTTGCTGCGGCGCATGGGGCGGACGGTTGTCTGTCGTCAGTTGTTCGTTGGTCAGGCTAGCATGCCGGATCACGCACAACGATCAACGAAGAAGCGGCAAAGATGCTACAACCCAAGTTCCTCCAGCATTTCCTTCAGCTTGGCGTCGCTGATGCTCTCCTGATCCGACTTGTCGTAGATCGAGAGCAGGTAGACCGTTTCTCGCACGGCTACCACACAGGTGATCACCCGGGCTCCGCCGCTTTTGCCCTTGCCTTTTGAGCGTATGGCCATGCGGATCTTGTAGCAGCTTCGGCCGATCGGTGTTCCGTGGTGCGGGTCCTCACTAAGTAATAGACCCAGTTCTTCCACATCATCAAGGATCGAAGCGTACCGCTTGTGGAGTTGCTTCAATTCCCTCAGAAAACGGCGCGAGGTATCAACGCCGAAGCTCATGGAGCACCTCTTTCAAGGATGGGAGCTTCTTCTTCCCGCTGATATCGTCCTTCATCTCCTGAATGGACTCCCGCAAGCCTTCCATGAATTCCTTCTCCTTCTTCGTCCACTTCCGCTTGGGGTTGTCGACCGGTACCTCCACCTTCACAAAATCCAAATGGCCGATGAGTTCTTCAAAGAACTTCCGCTGCTTGGGGTCGGTGAGCGTGATGAGGTAGCGCGCTGCCATGGTCCTACAAAGTTAGCGCATCAGGACCCTCCGCGCCGGAACCCGTAGTTTTGCTGCGCATCTGCTACGTCCCGCGTCCTTCCTGCCATGGCGATCCACACCACCTCCCGTACCCGCACCCAACAGGCCATCGAACTCGAAGAGCACTACGGTGCCCACAACTACCACCCCCTGCCGGTGGTGCTGGACCGTGGCCAGGGCGTGTTCGTGTGGGATGTGGAAGGCAAGCGCTACTACGACTTCCTCAGCGCTTACAGCGCCGTGAACCAGGGGCACTGCCATCCCCGCCTGGTGAAGGTGATGCAGGAGCAGGCCACGCGGATGACGCTGACCAGCCGCGCGTTCTACAACAGCGTGCTCGGCGAGTATGCCCGCACTGTCTGTACCCTCTTCGGCTACGACCGCATGCTGCCCATGAACACGGGTGCCGAAGCCGTGGAGACCGCCATCAAGATGGCCCGCAAGTGGGGCTACGAGCAGAAGGGCATCGCCAAGGGACAGGCCAAGATCATCGTGTGTGAAGGCAACTTCCACGGGCGCACCATCACCATCGTGAGCATGAGCACCGACCCTGACAGTCAGGGCGGCTTCGGGCCGTTCACGCCCGGCTTCGAGGTGATCCCCTACGACGATATCCCCGCGCTGGAGAAGGCGCTGGAGGACCCGAACGTCTGCGCCTTCCTGGTGGAACCCATCCAGGGCGAGAAGGGCGTGTACGTGCCGGCCGACGATTACATCCCCCGCGCCATCGCCGCCTGCAAGGCCCGCAACGTGCTGTTCATCGCGGACGAGATCCAGACCGGCATCGCACGCACCGGACGCTTGCTGGCGTCCTGCCACAACAACGGCTGCGGCTGTCCCACGGGTATGTGCGACCAACGCCAAGGCGTGCCGCGCCCCGATGTGGTGATCCTCGCCAAGGCCCTCAGCGGCGGTATGTATCCCGTGAGCGCCGTGCTGGCCAGCGATGCGGTGATGAACGTCTTCACCCCCGGCACCCATGGCAGCACCTACGGCGGCAACCCCATGGGCGCTCAACTGGCAATGGAGGCACTGGCCATCGTGCAGGACGAGCGCCTGACCGAGAACGCCGAACGCCTGGGCCACCTCTTCCGCGCCGAGATGCAGAAACTGGTGGACGAGTTCCCCTACGTGAAACTGGTGCGCGGTAAAGGCCTGCTGAACGCTGTGGTCATCGAGTCCCGCACTGCCGCCGACGGAGCACCGAAGACCGCCTGGGAATTGTGCCTGCTGCTGCGCGACAACGGCCTGCTGGCCAAACCCACCCACGGCGACATCATCCGCTTCGCACCACCCTTGGTGATCACCGAAGAGCAGCTGATGGAGTGCTGCCGGATCATCGCGCTGAGCGTACGGCAGTTCGCGTAAGAGAGGCTCTCGGGTGGATTGGTCCTATTTGGCAGCGCTTTTTTAGGTAAAGGCCAATAAGGCGGTGATCCGATCGACCTGTTGCCGAGGTACATTCACTTCTGTCTGTACGAGTATATCAAAGTGGCTCGTCTCTTCAGCGGAGTAGAGGCGCCCCAGGAACGGATCTGTGCGATGAGTGGCGCACGCTCATTTCATATTGATCCTTTCCAGGAAGGCTTTCACTCCGGAACTGAATCGTTTTATTTGCCCGGAAACGCCCTCGGTGTTCACGTAAATGGTATTGTGATCCTGGGCAATTTCATCTGCAGGTCTCGTTCGTGTATAATAGTAGGTCGCGATGGATTTTCTATTCACCCCGGGAGGAGTATTCAACGGCTTGGGATGTCCGTGGAATGAGATCTCATTTGTTTCGAAAATGACACAGCGATTGAAGGTCGGCGCATACTTGCCGATCATCTGTTTGCGGTCGTTCGATAGGTCCCAAAGCTCCAAGTGCCCTTCGTATTCGTCCTTCCAATCCTTGTTCATGTATACAAGCACGTTCAGTCGCCGGTGATACTTTGTCTTGGGATGAATATTGTAGTCGACATGAACGTTCAGGAACGCTCCATTGATGGATTGGTGGAGTCCGCCTCCGAACAGATCACTGTCGCCAAGCAGCGTATCCTCCATCTGTGTTACATCCTGCAGCCAGTTCAAGAACTCGGATGAGTTCATTTCAAGGAAGACCTTTTCCAGAACGCTGTTCTCGTCGAATTTTGTTTTCTGGAACTTATTCTTTTGATCGATGTAGGTCGTTCCGTCCCATTTCCCATCTTCGATGGTGGGATAGTTCTGTAGAATGAGCTCTGCCTTATCCGGATGAAAGAAGTTCTCGAACATGATGTATCGAAATGGCTTCTTCGACTGATATTCCGCCTTTATCGCATCTTTTCGCTCCGTGAGCGAAGTGAAGTTGATGAGTTCCATCGTTCGTGTCTTTCGTGTTGGGGAACTTACTCAGTGGGCGATGCCGTAGCGCTGGGTGCGTTCCGATCGTTCAGGTCGGTTGCCGTTGGTGATGCCCGGTGAGCATATTGGTCGGTATCAATGAGCCACGCTCTGATCAGTTATCGTCCAGGATACCCGACCGCTCGATCGAGGGCAACGTGTCGCTTGAACGGTGCTGCATCCACCGTGGTGTCCAGCACCTGCCGCAAGCCCTGTTCGATCAGCGCTTTCAACGTGGTCTTGTGCTTACGCGCCTGGCGCTTGGCCTTCTCCAAGAGCGCTTGCGGTAGTTCGATCGTGGTCTTCATGTGGACCCTGCTGATAGGGGTACCAATATACAGAAGTATGGGTGTACGGGTGCGGCCCATAGCACTTGGACCATGCGCCCTGTCCACCTACTCCCCCTGATCCAACAGCTGCTTGGCCATCGCTGCACCGATCAGGCTTTCCAAGGGTGAGCCGCCCTTGGGGTCGGCCATGATCATGGTCTTGGGGAAGGTGAGCTTGGAGAGCTCCGCCGCTACGCCAATGGCCGTCTCTTTCTTGAAGGTGGCCTTCTCCTGCGGGGTGAGGCCGGCGCTGACGAGCTTGGCGTTCTTGTAGGCTTCGGCATCGGCCTTCACGCGCTCGGCATCGGCCTTGAGGCGTTCGGTCTGCAGGGCGATCTCGGCCAGCTGCTTGTTGGTGGACTCCTGCTTCAACAGGGTCTCGATGGCGATGAGGGCCTTCACCTGTTCCTTCTCCTGCTCCACGCGTTCGGCGGCCTTGTCGCGCTCACCCTCGGCGATGATGCGGGCCTG
>JALOLX010000219.1 GCA_025455765.1 Flavobacteriales bacterium
CGCTCGATGTCGGCCTCCCACTTGGGCTGCAGGGCGCGTACGTGGCAGAAGCGGCACTCCTTCGCCGTAAGCGGCTGGCCGCCCTGTCCCTTGCTTTCCAAGTAGGCCTGTCCGTAGCCGTGTATCACGGTTGTGTCACGCTGGCTGCTGGGTGCGATGATGTCAAAGTGCATCACCCGGCCGTCCTTGCGGGTTACGTAAGTGTCCCATACGGCCACCTTGGCCGCTTTTGTCTGTTCGTTCATATGGATGTGTTGTTGGGCCTGCAAAGCGATTCCGAGCGGGAAGGCGGGCAGGAGGATGAGGAAGGTTTTCATGACTGTTCGGATCGACCGCATCAAATGTAAGGATACCTAACTATATTTGCCCCCGAAAGGTTCGCGAGCCTTCCCCCGAACAACACCTAAACCCAAGACCCATGAACAGGAACGCTCTCCCCGTGATCGTGACCATCGGCTGCCTGCCGTTGGCGGCTCAGCAACGCAACACCACTAACCAACAACCGTCGAAGACCATGAGCACACCACACGGATACACCTACGGCCAAGTGGCCACCTCACCCTTCACCATGAAGGACCTCGAAGCCCTGAAGGCCACCGTGCTCTTCGGGCCGGAGGATGAGAAATACCTGCGCATGGCAGGCGAAGTGCTGAAGGACCAGACCGATGCCGTGCTTGACCTGTGGTACGGCTATGTCGGTGCCAATCCGCACTTGGTCCATTACTTCTCCTTCAAGGGGCAACCCGACATGGAGTACCTCGCAGCGGTGCGCGCCCGCTTCGGCCAGTGGATCATGGATCTCTGCAACCGGCCCTACGACCAGGATTGGTTGAACTACCAGTACGAGATCGCGCTTCGCCACCACAGCGCCAAGAAGAACAGCACCGACGGTGTGCAGGCCGAGCCGATCATCCACATGCGCTACTTGCCGGCGTTCATCTTCCCCATCACGGCCACCATCAAGGACTTCCTGACCAAGAAGGGCCACAGTGCCGAAGATGTGGAGAAGATGCACGCGGCTTGGTTCAAAGCGGTGACCATGACGGCCACGCTCTGGTGCCAGCCCTATGTGAACGAGGGTGAGTTCTGATCCATTCCCCTTGTGAACTTGCGGGGCCCGGAGCGAACGCTCCGGGTCCCGTTGTTCGTAATACCTTTCCGCCATGGCGAAGAAGCCGCCCACTGTGGACCCTCTGAACGCACATCTCGCGAGGCTGTTGGAGCGCATCGGGGAGGTGGCGCGCGCCCTACGTTGGCAGCAGGCCACGGGCGCCGGGCTCAGCCCCCTGCAGATCCGCATCCTGGGTTTCGTGTGCGACCACCCCAATGTGCCCGTGCGCGTGGCGCGTTTGGCGGATGAGCTGCAGGTGACACGGCCCACCGTGAGCGACAGCGTGAAGCTGCTGGTGGACCGGGGGCTGTTGGCCCGCAAGCCCGATCCGCATGACGGTCGAAGCCATACCCTGCGCCTTACCGCTGAGGGCCGTAGGAACCTTCCGGTCGCGGAACCCTTCACCGAGGCGTTGGCTGCGTTGCCTGTTCAGGAGCGCGAGATGCTTCTGTTGGCCTTGATGCGTATGCTGGCCTCGCTGCTGGAAAGCGGTGATGTACAAGTGCAACGCATGTGCTGGACCTGCGCGCACTACCGCGGCGACCGCACGGGCCGCCACCACTGCCAGTTGTTGGCAACGGACCTGGCCGTGGCCGAGCTGCGCACCGATTGCCCGGAGCACGAGGCGGCGGCCTGATGGGCGTCATCCACCATTGATCACACACCGGACAGCTTTGTCCCGTTCTGCGGCCCTTTGCCCAATGGACGTTCCACCCATGCACCACCGCACCATCATCGAACCCTTCCGCATCAAGAGCGTGGAACCCATCGGCCTCAGCACCGAAGCGGAACGCGTACAGTACCTCGAACAGGCCCACTACAATCCCTTCCTGCTGCGCTCGCGCGATGTCATCATCGACCTGATGACCGACAGCGGCACCAGCGCCATGAGCGCACACCAATGGGCCGGCATGATGGAGGGCGACGAGGCCTACGCCGGTTCGCGCAGCTGGGAACGGATGCTTGCTGAGGTGCAGGACCTCACCGGTATGGAGCACGTGCTGCCCACCCACCAGGGCCGCGCCGCCGAACGCATCCTCTACGGACACCTGGGTGGTCCGGGCAAGGTCTTCATCAGCAACACGCACTTCGACACCACTCGGGCCAACATCGAGTTCACCGGTGCCACCGCCATCGATATCCCCATCGCTGAAGGCCGCGACCCCGCGCTCATGCATCCTTTCAAGGGTAACATGGACGTGGCCCAGCTGGACCACCTGCTGAAGGAGCACAAAGGCAACGTGGGCGCGGTCATCCTCACCGTCACCAACAACAGCGGCGGCGGGCAGCCCGTGAGCATGGCCAATGCCGAGGGTGTGGCCAGCATCTGCAAGCGCCATGGCGTGCCCTTCCTGCTGGACTGCTGCCGCATCGCGGAGAACAGCTGGTTCATCCAACACCGTGAGGAAGGCATGAAGGGCCAGTCCTACCGACAGAACGCGCAACGCATGTTCGCCCTGGCCGATGGCGCCATCATGAGCGCAAAGAAGGATGCGCTGGTGAACATGGGCGGCTTCCTCGCGCTGCGCGATGCGGCCCTGGCCGAGGCCTGCATCAACCTGCTCATCATCACCGAAGGCTTCACCACCTACGGCGGCCTCAGCGGGCGCGACATGGAGGCCATTGCCATCGGCCTTCAGGAGGTCTTCGATCCGCACTACCTGGACTACCGCATCCGCAGCACCACGTTCGTCGGCGAGCAATTGCATCGCCTCGGCGTGCCGCTCATGCGCCCCATCGGCGGGCATGCGGTGTACATCGATGCCAAGTCCCTCTATCCGCACATCCCGCCGCAGCAGTACCCCGGTCAGGCGCTTGTCTGCGAGCTCTACCGGCTGGGCGGCATCCGCAGCGTGGAGATCGGCTCCGTCATGTTCGGTACCTACCTGCCCGATGGATCGCTGAAGCCCTCACCCATGGAACTGGTGCGCCTGGCCATCCCGCGCCGCGTATACACCCAGAGCCACATGGAGTACGTGGCGGAGACCTTCGAGGAGGTCATGCGCAGGCGCGATCAGGTTAGGGGCTACCGCATCATCAAGGAGCCGAGGTTCCTAAGGCACTTCACGGCGCATTTCGAGCAGATGTAGGGAATGGCGCCTGCTTGCCGAAAGGCACGTGTCGTTCTGCTCACGCACCTGGCCAGCGCGCAAGCCGGACCAGAAGTTCATCCAGGCCATGAACCGGGGTTGTGTCGGGTTCGCGTGGGCCAGCGGCTGCGGCGCTGCGGTGGCTTCCTCTGATCGCCTGCCTTCCTGCCTGCTGGAATGCAGGTCCGCATAGCACGTGCTTCACCGGGCTGCCGCAATGGCCCCTTGAGCGTTGCGCAGTTCCTTCTCCAACGCCTTCGCCCGTGGGAACAGGATGTTGTTCTCCAGGTGGATATGCCGGTGAAGGTCCTCCTCGAACTCCTTCAGCATGGCGTAGGCCGTGGCGTAGGTGGTACATCCGTCGGGCGGGTTGGTGTAACTGTCGCTCAGTTCAGCGATGCGCCGGAAGCGTTCGCCCTCCGCATCGTGCTCGTGTTCCATCATGGCGATGGGGTTATCCACCGTGCCGAAATGCGGCGTGGGTAGTGTGGTGCTATGCTGCTTCGCCTTTTCCAGTTGGTTGATGAAGGGGAAGAGCACGAGCTCCTCCTTCTTCATATGTGCGGCCATCGCCCCGGCACATTCGGTGAACTCGCGCTGGATGGCGTTAAGCTCAGGGTGG
>JALOLX010000220.1 GCA_025455765.1 Flavobacteriales bacterium
GGCGCCCAGCGGCACCTTGAAGCGCTCGCGGTATTCGCCCACCGTGCTCACCAGATCATCGAAGACCACCGTGTCACGGGTGATGGTCCCCTCCTTCACCAGGGCGCCAAGCTCCTGCAGGCGAGCGCTCACCACCTGTCCATCGTGTTCGTACGCCACCACCATACGGTCCGTGAGCATCAACTTCAGGTCGTGTTCAAGGCCTTTGATGAACGCCACGCTCTTGTCAATGCTGCAGCCGCTGGCCTGCGCTTGCTGCTCGTCCACCGCGATCACCACGTACCGGTCGATCACCACGTCCACACAGGCGTCCAAGGGCATCTTGTGGGCCGACCATTCCGCCGTGAACTGGGCACCACGCTCACGCACCAGACGCTGTTCGGCCTGGCTCAGGGCACGCGCAGCCTTGTACACCCACACGCGGGCGTGCGTGGGCATGTCAGCGATCGTTCGGATGGGGCTTCGGGTCTCCATGGCGCAAATATTCAACGGAAGTTGCGGATGAACAGTTCGCTCCTGTGACGGACCGCCCTCCCTTCCTCGTTACTTCGCACACATCATGCCAATACACCATACACTCCGCACCGCACTGTTCTCCACCTGCTTCATCGCAGGTGCAGCGCAGGCGCAGGAACAAGCCCAGTGGCTGCGTCAGCCGGCCATCTCGCCCGACGGAAGCACCATCGTCTTCTGCCACCATGGCGACCTGTGGAGCGTTCCTGCCGAAGGTGGTGATGCGCGTCCCCTGACCACCACCGAAGCGCACGAAACAGCACCGGTGTGGTCGCGCGATGGGAAGCTCATCGCCTTTGCCAGCGATCGCGCGGGCAACTATGATGTGTACGTGATGCCCAGCGCGGGCGGCGCTTCCACCCGCCTCACCTTCCACAGCGCAGGCGACATCCCCACCGACTTCGCACCGGATGGATCCGCCATCATCTTCTCCAGCGCGCGCCTCGATGCAGCGTCCAACCAACAGTTCCCATCCGGTGGAATGAGCGAACTCTACAGTGTATCGGTGAAGGGTGGCAAGGCGCGCCAGGTGCTCACCACCCCCGCCCATCGTGCACGCTTCGCCCCCAACGGCAACCTGCTGGTGTTCCACGACTGGAAGGGCTACGAGGATGAACACCGCAAGCACCACCGCTCCTCCGTAACACGCGATGTGTGGAGCTATGACGTGGCCTCCGGTGCGTACAAGCAGCTCACCTCCTTTGAAGGGGAGGACCGCGACCCCGTGGTGAGCGCCGATGGCCGCACCCTCTACTACCTCAGCGAAAGCGGCGTGGGTCAGGTGGCCGGCGGCGAAGGGTTCAACGTGCACAAAATGAGCATCACCGGTGGCACGCCTTCACAGGTCACGTTCCTCAAGCATCACCCGGTCCGGCACCTCACCATCGCCAACGACGGGACGCTCTGCTTCAGCTACCACGGCGCCATCCACACCACCATCGACGGCGGTGAGCCGCGACCGGTGAAGGTGCGCTTCGCAGTGGACGACCGCTTCCTTCCTGAACGCACGGTGTCCGTTTCCGGGAATGTCAGCGAGTTTGCCGTGGCGCCGAACGGCAAGGAGGTGGCCTTCGTTCACCGGGGTGAGGTCTTTGTCACCTCTGTGAAGGAGGGCACCACCCGTCGCGTTACCAATACGCCAGAACAGGAACGCAACGTGAGCTTCAGCCCGGATGGCCGCAGCCTGCTCTACGCCACCGAACGCAACGGTAGCTGGGACCTCTACACCAGCACCATCAGCCGCAAGGAGGAACCCTACTTCTTCAATGCCACCGTGCTGGAGGAGAAGCCCCTGCTGAACACCGCAGCGGAAGAGTTCCAGCCCGCTTACTCACCCGATGGCAAGGAGGTGGCCTTTCTCGAGGAACGCACCACCGTGCGCGTGATGAACATCGCCACCAAAGCCGTGCGCACGGTGCTGCCGGGTGACCGCAACTACAGCTACAGCGATGGCGATCAGTACTTCGAGTGGTCCCCGGACAGCAAGTGGTTGCTCGTGAACTTCCTGCATCGCGAACAATGGATCGGACAGGCCGGCCTCGTCAGCGCCAAAGGCGACCAGGAGGTCATTGACCTGTCCAAGAGCGGCTATGGACACTACGGCCCCTCCTGGACCATGGACGGCAAGGCCATGCTCACCCTTAGCAGCCGCGATGGCATGAAGAACCACGCCAGCTGGGGCGCACAAAGCGACATCTACGCCACCTTCTTCACCCAGGAGGCCTTCGATCGCTTCAACCTCAGCAAGGAGGACTTCGAACTGCTGAAGGAAGAGGAAGAGAAGAAAAAGGGCGAAGAGAACAAGGACGAAAAGAGCAAGGACAAGAAGGCGAAGGAGGAACCCAAAGAGGACGTGAAGCCCTTGCGCATCGACCTGGCCAACATCACCGATCGCCGCGTGCGCCTCACCATCCACTCCAGCGACCTGGGCGGCGCCGTGCTCAGCAAGGACGGCGAGAAGCTCTACTACCTCGCCAGCTTCGAGAAAGGCTACGACCTGTGGGAGACCGAACTGCGCACCAAAGAGACCAAGATCACCGCCAAGCTCGGTGCGGACTGGGCCACCAACCTCATTCTCGACAAGGAGGGCAAGAACCTCTTTTTCCTGCGCGATGGCGGCATCAGCCGCTACGACCTCGAAAAGAACGAACCCGCCGGAGTGTCCGTCAATGGCGAAATGACCCTCTCGGAAGCGGCCGAACGCGCATACCTCTTCGAGCACATCTGGCGACAAGTGAAGAAGAAGTTCTACGACCCCGCCCTGCACGGGGTGGACTGGGACTTCTACAAGGCCGAGTACCTCCGCGTGCTGCCCGGTGTGGACAATGCCCGCGATTGCGCAGAACTCTTCAGTGAACTGCTCGGCGAGCTGAACGCCTCCCACACCGGCTCCGGATATCGGTGGTCGATGCCCACAGCCGACATCACGGCCTCCCTGGGGCTGCTCTACACCAACGACACTGGCGCCGGGCTCACCGTGGCCGAAGTGCTCAAGAAAGGCCCCTGCGTGAAGGAAGGCTCGCGCATCAAGCCCGGTGTGGTCATCGAACGCATCGATGGCCAGGAACTGAAGGCGGAGGAAGACCCCAGCAGGCACCTCAACCGCAAGGCCGACAAGCCCACGCTCCTCTCCCTCTACGACCCCACCACCAAGCAGCGCTGGGAAGAGACCGTCAAACCCATCGGGCCATGGGAGGAATATGAACTTCGGTATGACCGGTGGGTGGAGCGATGCCGTACCCTGGTGGACAGCCTGAGCGGAGGCAAGCTGGGCTATGTGCACGTGCGCAGCATGGGCGACGAGAGCTTCCGCACGGTCTACGACGAAGCACTGGGCCGCTACCACGACAAGCAAGGCCTTGTGGTGGACACCCGCTTCAATGGTGGAGGCTGGCTGCACGATGACCTCGCCACCTTCCTGAGCGGCAAGACCTACATGCGCATGGAACCGCGCGGACAGAAACTCGGCACCGAGCCGCAGTTCAAGTGGCAGCGCCGCAGTGTGGTGGTCATGAGCGAGAGCAACTACAGCGATGCGCACCTCTTCCCCGTCACCTACCGCGCCCTCGGCATCGGCAAGCTCGTGGGCATGCCCGTGCCCGGCACTGGGACCGCCGTGTGGTGGGAAGGCCTGCAGAACCACATGTGGTTCGGCATCCCACAGGTGGGCATGATCGACAACCAGGGCGTGATCATGGAGAACACCCAGCTGGAGCCCGATGTGCGAGTGCCCAATGAACCGGGCCTCGTGACCAAAGGCCGTGACCAGCAGCTGGAGGAAGCCGTGAAGGTGCTCCTCGCCCCTCTTCAAAAGGCGCTAAGTCCACCAACGAAGAAGCCCCGCCCCCCGAAGATCTCGGGACGGCGGGGCTTCTTCCTTAGAGCCCATTTAGGATCTCTTGCAGGATGCACATCGAGACTGCTTTGAGTTCAGGCGAGCCCGAAAAAATTCAGCGTAGCGGTGCCTACGGAGCATTTT
>JALOLX010000012.1 GCA_025455765.1 Flavobacteriales bacterium
GGCCCCATGATGTACCAACCACCGTCCACGATGAGCTGCCAGATGGAGATGGTCTCCATCACGGGCTCGGTGGGGGTGGCGGCAGCGGCCTGCTGCTCGAGGACCTCGCGGGCGGTCTGTTCGATCTGGGTGAAGAGCGGAATGCGCATGGATGGTGCTGGTATGAAGGGAACGGGATGGAGGCCCGGTGAAGTATGTCAGGTGAGTTGTTCCAAGGCGATCTCGAAGGCCGTGCGGGACAGGTGCGTGCGGGCGCTGTGCCGGTCATACGTGCGCTGCAACGCCGCACCGATCACGGCGCTCACGTCCTCGAAGATGGCCTTGTCGGACAGGTCGTTGCCCGGCTGCATGCAATAGGCGAAGACCCGCGCCATGCCGCAGTTGGCGATGAAGTCGGGGATGACACTGACCCGGGCGTCGGCGCGTTCGGCAATGGGACCGTAGAAGATCTGCTTGTCCGCGAAGGGCACGTTGGCTCCGCTGCTGATCACTTCCAGCCCACTATCGATCATGCGGTCCACCTGGTCCTGGGTCACCAGTCGGCTGGCGGCACAGGGCAGGAACACTTCGGCCCCGATGTCCCAGATGGTGGCGTTCACCTCATCGAAGGACTTCAGCTCCGCAGACCGCAGCTGGTTGCCGTTCTTGTTCACGAAGAGGTCGCACACTTCCGCTGCGCTCAGTCCTTCCGGACGAAGGATGCCGCCGGCGCGATCGATGATGCCCACGATGAGGGCACCTTGCTGGGCGAGGTAGTAGCCTGCCGCAGCGGCCACGTTGCCCCAGCCCTGCACGACCACCTTCTTGCCCTTCACCGCGCCGCCATAGACCCGGTAGTAGTGGCGCACGCTCTCGGCCACGCCCCAGCCGGTGATCATGTCCGCCACGGCGTATGTGTTGGCGGCAGGCACGTAGGCGGTATCCCCCACGATCTTGCTCACCCCTTCACGCAATTGGGCGATCGCCTGGAGCTTCACGTCCTCCTGGCTGCCGATGTGGCCGTTCACCACGCCTTCCTGTGGGTGGCGCAGGCCGTAGCGCTCTGTGATGGGGATCACGTCGTGCAGCTCGTCCACGTTCAGGTCGCCGCCTGTGCCGTAGTAGGTCTTCAGCAGGGGCATCACAGCCTTGTACCAGCGGTCCAGCACCTCGTTCTTCCGTGGGTCGGCCGGGTCGAAGTCGATGCCGCTCTTGGCGCCACCGATGGGCGGACCGCACACGCTGAACTTCACCTCCATGGTCTTCGCCAAGCTCTCCACCTCGCGCTTGTCGAGGCCCTTGCGCATGCGCGTGCCACCGCCTGCCGCACCGCCGCGCAGGCTGTTGATCACCACCCAGCCACGGGCACCCGTGGGGGCATCGTTCCACTCGAAGACGATCTCGGGGGCACGCTCTTCAAAGCGTCGCAGGGCTTCACGCATCACACAGGTCCTGTTGCAGGTGGCGCGAAGGTAACCGCACACTTCAGCGCGGTGTGCGTGCTCCGGGCTGCAGGTATTCCCGGGGCGATGTTAATTGGCGGCATACACCGCCCCCCCCACACTATTCCTTCCCGCACCGGTCACACTGCTCAGCGCATTCGCTTCTCCCCGCGTTCGCGACACCCCCAATAGTGCGAAGATCAGCGCCTCCTTGTAGTCCACCGTGCGGGCGTCAGGCACCTCCAAGGCCACGTTGCACAAGGCCCGCAGCCGTTCCAAGAGGTAGGTGTTGTGCGCCCCACCCCCGGTCACCAACACCGGTCCAGTGGCGTCCTTCAGGGCGGAGGATACCTGCTGTGCGATGTGCTCCACCACGCTGGCCAGCCGGTCCTCAACGGCCAGGCGCTCGTCCACGATGAGCGGATGCACGGCCGTACCGTACCAGTCGCGCCCCAGCGAACGCGGCGGTGGCTGCTGGTGGAAGGGCAGGGCGCTCAAGGCGGCGACCATTGCAGCATCCACCCGCCCGCTGCGCGCCATCGCTCCGTCCGCATCGTAAGGCAGGCCTGCTTCGCCCGCCAGTTCGTTCAAGGCTTGGTTGCCGATGCACACGTCGTAGCCAACAACACGTTCCGCCGCATGCAGGGCGATGTTACAGATGCCGCCGATGTTGAGGAAGGCCCGGTGCTCCGGGAAGAGCAGCCGTTCACCCAGGGGCACCAACGGCGCACCCTGCCCGCCCAGGGCCACGTCCACAGTGCGGAAGTCGCACACGGTGGTGATGCCGCTGACGGCCGCGATCTGTGCGCCACAGCCCACCTGCATGGTCAGCCCTTCCTCGGGCCGGTGGAAGAGCGTGTGGCCGTGGGAGGCGATGAGGTGCAGCGGTGTAGCGCCCACCAATTCGCGGCAGGCCGTGCCGATCAACCTCCCCAGATCGCGGTGCAGCCGCGCCAGTTCCACCGCCGACCCGTCCATGGCGGCCACCAGCCGCGTCCTGAACGCTGCATCGTACGGAACCGTGCGGGCCTCCCGAACGTTGTAGGTCCAGCGCCCCTGGTCCACCCGCAACTGGCACCACGCAAGGTCGAGGCCGTCGAGCGAACTGCCGCTCATCACGCCCACCACCTCGTAGGACTCTTCTGCGGAGGCTTCCATGGCGCGAAGTTACCCCCTACTTTTGCGCTCCCTCTGAACCGTCATGTCCATGGCCCACACCGAAACCATCGCAGGATTCAATTTCGAACTCTCTGAAGAGCAGATCGCCGCGCGCGACGCCGCCCGTGATTTCGCGCAGAACGTGCTGAAGCCCGGCGTCATTGACCGCGACCGCGAACAGCGCTTCCCCGCCGAAGAGATCAAGCAGCTCGGTGAGCTCGGCTTCCTGGGCATGATGGTGGACCCCAAGTACGGCGGTGGCGGCATGGACACCATCAGCTACGTGCTGGTGATGGAGGAGCTGAGCAAGGTGGACGCCAGCGCCAGCGTGGTGGTGAGCGTGAACAACTCGCTCGTGTGCTGGGGTCTGGAGACCTTCGCCAACGAAGAGCAGAAGCAGAAGTACCTGGTGCCCCTGGCCAAGGGCGAGAAGATCGGGGCGTTCTGCCTCAGCGAGCCCGAGGCCGGCAGCGATGCCACCAGCCAGCGCACCACCGCCATCGACATGGGCGACCACTACCTGCTCAATGGCACCAAGAACTGGATCACCAACGGCGGCAGTGCCAGCACCTACCTGGTGATGGCCCAGACCGACGCGGCCAAAGGGCACAAAGGCATCAACTGCCTCATCGTGGAGAAGGGCATGCCCGGCTTTGTAGTGGGGGCGAAGGAGGATAAGATGGGCATCCGGGGCAGCGACACGCACACCCTGATGTTCAACGATGTGAAGGTGCCCAAGGCCAACCGCATCGGCGAGGACGGCTTCGGCTTCACCTTCGCCATGAAGACCCTCAGCGGTGGCCGCATCGGGATCGCTGCACAGGCCCTCGGTATCGCCAGCGGTGCCTATGAACTGGCCCTGGCCTACAGCAAGGAGCGCAAGGCCTTCGGAAAGACGATCAGCGACCACCAGGCCGTGGCCTTCAAGCTGGCCGATATGGCCACCGAGATCGAGGCCGCCCGCCTGCTGTGCCTGAAGGCCGCCTGGTTGAAGGACCAGCACCTGAACTACGATCAGGCCAGCGCCATGGCCAAGGTCTTCTCCAGCGAAGTGGCCATGAAGACCACCACCGAAGCCGTGCAGATCCACGGTGGGTACGGATACGTGAAGGAGTACCACGTGGAGCGCCTGATGCGCGATGCCAAGATCACGCAGATCTACGAGGGCACCAGCGAGGTTCAGCGCATCGTGATCAGCCGCGGCGTGCTGAAGGGCTGATCGGTCGCAGGGACCGGCTACCTTTCAAATTCGCACCCGTAGCGTCGCCCGAGGCCTCGGGCCCATTGGGTCGACCTACAGTGCGTCGACCAGCGTCTCCAGTTTGATCCCCCGCGAACCCTTCACCAGCACCAGGTGCCCGGTGAGGGGTTCGTTCTTCAGGAGTTCAAGCAGGGCCCCTGCGCTGGGGAACGCCTGCGCCGGTGTGGTCTGTTGGAATTCGGGACCCACGTAATGGGCGTCCAATCCGAGTTCGCGTACCAACGCCACGATCGCAGCATGCTCGCTCGCGCTCTCCGCGCCCAGTTCGCGCATGTCACCCAGAATGGCCAGTTTGGGCCGCTCAGAGGTCATGGCGGCGAAGTTGCGCAAGGCTGCGGCCATGCTGGTGGGGTTGGCGTTGTAGGCGTCCAGCACCAGGTGGTTGCGCCCCGTATCGCGGAATTCGGAGCGGCTGTTGCTGGGTGTGTACGCCGATAGCGCACCGGCGATATCCTCCTCGTACACCCCAAAGTATTGGCCGATGCACACGGCCGCCAACGCGTTGGGGGCGTTGTAGTTGCCGATCAGCTTGGTGGTGATGTGGTAATGTCCGCGGAACCGGTGATCGACGAACACCAGCTCCATGAACGGACCTGCGTCTTCGATGGCATTGCCCTGCGTATAGTTGCCCTCTTCGCTGCCATAGGTCACGCGTTCCATGCCCTGGCTCTTCTCCAGGAGTAGAGCATCGTCGGCATTCACGAACAAGGTGCCCTTGTGTGCGCGGAGGAAGTCGTACATCTCCGTCTTGGCCTTCACCACGCCGTCGTAGCTGCCGAAGCCCTCCAGGTGCGCGCGACCGATGTTGGTGATGAGCCCATGCGTGGGTTCCGCGATGGCCACCAGTTCCGCGATGTCGCCCACATGGTTCGCACCCATTTCAATGATGGCGATGCGGTGCTCGGCGTTCATCCGCAGCAAGGTGAGCGGTACGCCGATGTGGTTGTTGAGGTTGCCGCTGGTGGCGAGGGTGTGGCGGTCTGCGCTGAGCACGGCGTGCACCAGTTCCTTCGTGGTGGTCTTGCCGTTGGTGCCGGTGATGCCGATGACCGGGATGTTGAACGTCCTGCGGTGGTGGCGCGCCAGGTCCTGAAGGGCCTTCAGCACATCGGGCACGAGCAGGTAGCGCTCATCCTGTACCACCGTCGGATCGTCCACCACCGCAGCGCGTGCGCCCTTGCTCAATGCTTCGGCAGCAAAGGCGTTGGCATTGAAGGAGGAGCCTTTGAGGGCGAAGAAGAGGCAGCCTGGGGTGATGGCCCGGGTATCGGTGCAGGCCCCGGTGGAGGCCAGGAAGTGCTGGTGAAGGGTCTCGGTGGTGGTCATGAACGAACGAGCCCCCGGACAGGCCGGGGGCTCGAAAGATAGGATCGATAGCTGGGCTTACTTGTCGAGCTTGTCGCGGCGGTTCTGGTCGCCCATGCCCACGGGGCTACCCACCCGCGTCATGGCGCAGCGGAAGCCGATGGTGGAGGTGCTCTGACGCTCGTCCAAGTGGCGACGCGTAGCGGGATTGGCCCAGTAGATGCGGTCGGCCCAGCTGGCACCCTTGTACACCCGGCTGCGGTCGTTCACCAAGGTGGTCTTGCCCCAGTCGTACATCGCGTTGCCCTCGAAGTCGGGCTGCTCGAAGTAGATGCTGCTCTCCAGGTCGCCATCGCGGAAGTCGATGTTGTCGCTCTGGCGGTAGTTGCGGCGGTCGATGTTCTCCTCCACGGTAACGTTCCGCACGCGCACATCGCCGGGCTGGTCGGCCTGGTAATCGCTGATGCCGCTCAACAGCTTCGGGCAGATGTCCAGGTCCTTGCCCTTGATGTTGTCGATCATGTCCTGCACGCGCTGCATGGCAGCATCCTGCTTGCGGGTGTTGTTGAACTCGATGGCCTGCTCAATGGTGGTGAGCAGCTCATCGATCAGCGCCGCCTCCTCATCCGTGGCGCGGCCCTGCATGGCGGTCTGGAACTCGGTGAGGTAGTACTTGATACCGTCCACATCGTACACCACCAGGTCGTGCTTGTCCTCCACCACACCGTCGCTGTTCAGCACTTTCGTCTTGAACACGTTGCCGCGGAAGGGGCGGAAATCGTCCTTGTCCTCTGCGCTCAGCGGACGGTACACGTCCATTACCCACTCGCTCACGTTGCCGGCCATGTTGTAGAGGCCGAAGTCGTTGGGCCAGTAGCTGAACACGGGAGCAGTAACGTCGGCATTGTCATTGAGGCTGCCGGCCACACCCATGTAGTCGCCACGGCCACGCATGAAGTTACCGCGGAAGTCACCGTAGAACGCACCGCCTTTCTTACGGCTATCGTAGCGCACCCAGTGGCCGTTCCAGGGGTAGATCCGGCGTTCCACGACACGCTCGTCCACCGTGTTCCCCACAAGACCGTAAGCCGCGTATTCCCATTCCGCCTCAGTGGGGAGGCGGTAGCGGGGCAGGAGGATGCCATCCTCCATCTTCACGTTGCGCGTATCCTTGTTCGGGTTGAAGTCGGTCACCCCGTCCACCTTCTTGCCGCTCTCATATTGGCCGGCCAGGTAAGCGTCGGTAGTGAAGTGGTCCTCGTTGATCTGGTTGGGGTAGTGCTCGAAGAGGCCCTCGCGAATGAGGATGACCTCGTTCACACGGTCCGTACGCCAGGCGCAGTAGTCGTTCGCCTGCAACCAGTTGATCCCTACGACGGGGTAGTCGCGGTAGGCCGGGTGACGGAGGTAATACTCCACATACGGCTCATTGAAGGCCAGCTTGTTGCGCCACACCAAGGTGTCGGGCAACGCCTTCTTGTAGATCTCCGGATAGTCGGCGGCGAACACACGGTCCAGCCAGTAGAGGTATTCCAGCCAGTAGAAGTTGGTCACCTCCACCTCGTCCATGTAGAAGGAGGATACGGTCACCGTGCGCGGGATGTTGTCCCACTCGTGGAGCAGGTCATCGGTCACGCGTCCCATGGTGAACTGTCCACCTTCGATGAGGATGAGACCGGGGCCGGTCTCTTGTTCCTCGAAGGCTGCTTTTTCGAAGCCGCCGTTCTTGGAATCGTTGTAGTTCCAGCCGGTGGCACCGCTCTTCTCGAACTGGCAGCTGCTGAAGAGCAGTGCGCCCGATGCAAGGATGCCGATGTTCCGTGTAAGGCTCATGGTCTTCCGGTATTGCTGGTTCAGAAGGTGGGGCAGGCTACGACCCGGAACCTCCGTTTCTTGGGTTTGCAGTTGAATTGCATTTGCATGCTCACCTCATGCGATCCTGCTGTTGCTGTTGTCAGCTTTGAGGTGGTGATGTCGTAGCTGTAGCCGAACTTGAACTGTTCCGTTTGGAAACCGATCAGCGCAATGAAGGAATCACGCGTGCGGTACCATACACCGGCCGTGATGGGTCCATGGTCCACATACATACCGATGTTCAATTGACGGAACGCGGCTTGTTGCTGGTATAGTATGTTCGGAGAGATGCGGGTGCGTGCTTCTCCGTACTTGCCGTTCATGCCCAAGGGGATGGCTGCACCACCGTGGGCGGTGATCTTCATGGGCAGACGGCTTTCGCCCACGATCAGAGATTCGTTCGGTTGGGTCAGGTGGTGCGCTGCAAACCCAACGAAGAACACATCGCTATAACCCAGCACGCCTGCACTGAAGTCTGCGTTGCCTACAGTACCACCGCGCGGGACGTCCTGCGTCTGATAAATGAATCCACGTCGAGGATCGATCTGGTCGCCAAAGGTGAGCTTGCTCCAATCAAGCGACCGTTGGAAGTATGTGGCCTGGAAGCCCACCTTCATGGAGAATTTGCGCGAAATGGCCTGCTGGTAGGAATAGATGCCACTGACGTTGGTGGTGTTCAACGTGCCTTTGCCCGCCTGGTCGTGCATGACCAACAAGCCCAGACCGCCCATGATGCCATCCACATGCTGGTCGTAACTGGCACTGGTGGTCACGAACGTACCGGACAATGCCGGCCATTGGTTGCGGTAGTTCATCACTACCCGAGGGCAGCGTGCAGTTCCTGCGAATGCAGGGTTCAGGTATAGCGGGTTCGCGTAGAACTGAGTGAACTGCGGGTCTTGAGCGAACGCGCCAAACCCCGTGAACACTGCCACCGCAAGGCACATTGCCCTTCGCCTAATGGTCCATTCCATCATGCTCTCTGATCGATCAAGTCTTCCGACCCAGCGCCAAGTATACGCAACCAACCCTCATCCGGTTCCCCAATGCCTGAACAATGATCAAGAACCACTGCCGTTACTGGGGTGTTCCCTGAGGCAAGGGTCGAAGGTAGTACTTTCGGTCCGATCGGTTGAAAACTTGTTAATGCAGTCATGACCAACGCACGCTTACACCTCCTTCCCTTGCTGCTCTTGGTAGCCTCTGCCAGCAGCGCTCAGCGTGGGCTCCAGCGCACTTTGAACTGGACCAGCCCATCCGCTCTGGAGCAGCAATTCCAAAAGGATCCCACCGGCACGCAGGCAGGCAGCACCATGCGCTCTGCCACCGTGGAACAGATGCCGACCCTTGAGGGAGCCTATTTCGATGAGGAGCGTGGAAACCTACCCTTCTTTGCGGAGCACATCGACCTGCCTTCCGGGGTAGTCGCCGTTCGCGCGGAACTGACAGACGTGGTGGTCGCTTCTATTGATGGCAGTGCGGTATCCGACCTGACCTACAAAGACCACATCGGGCCGACCTTCGAGGTCAGCACGCGCGTGGGAGTACACCGTAAGCGCTTCCTGGGTTATTTGAACGTGGTACCTCTGAGGCGTGATCCTGTAACCGGGGCTTATGAACGACTGGTGAGTTTCCGGTGGTCCTTGGCGTTCGAACAGGGTGGAACGAACAAGGACAGGGACAATGAGTATCCCGCCAACTCCAAGCTGGCATCCGGCGAGTGGTATCGCATGACCGTGGCCGAGGAGGGCGTATACCGTCTTGCATTCGAGCAGCTCGCTGCCAAAGGCTTGAGCGGTGCGCTGGCCTCCGACCGCATCAATGTGTATGGCAGCCATTTCGGTATGCTGCCATTCGTGAACAGTGTGGAACGTCCTACCGACCTTCTGGTGAACGCCATTGAAGTAGTGGACGGAGGCGATGGAGAGTTCGGTCCGGGCGACCACCTGTTGTTCTATGCTTCAGGGCCGCATAACTGGGATGTGGTGAACGGTGATTTTGTTCATACGAGGAACGCGTATTCGGATTCTGCCTCCTACTTCGTTGGGATCGATGTGGAGCAACCCGTGCGTGTTGCCACTGCTGGCACGATCGCAGGAGATCCCACGGTCACAGTATCGACGTTCAATGAGCGTCAATTCCACGAACGAGAGCTTTCGAACATCCTGAAATCAGGGCGTATATGGTTCGGAGAAACATTTGATGTAACGACAACCTATAATTTTAATTTTAATACTCCTTTTCTTGTACCGGCTTCCCCGGCCAAGTTGGAAGTGAGTGTCCTTGGTCGTACGTTCGGACTATCTAACAGTAGTACATTCACGATCAATTCCTCGGGCGGCCTGCAGCAGACCATTTCTGTACAGGGTGTTTCTCAAGTAAATACATCACCGCTTGCCCGTGCAGCCAATGGAAGTTTTGTTTTCCAACCGGTCGGCAGTTCCATTCCGGTGACGATGACGTTCAATAAGTTCGATCCTGTTACATCGGTCGGGTGGCTGAATTTCATTCGGGTCAACTGCCGACGTGAATTGCGCATGGTGGGCGACCAGCTCGATTTTCGCGATCTCGCCTCGGTCGGACAGGGTCAGATCTTGGAGTGGGTGGTGGATCAAGGCCAGAGCATTCACCGTATTTGGGACGTTACCGACCCAAAGCAACCCATCAATATGGCGTTGACCGAGAACGGGGTGCAACGGAGGTTTCGTACGAACGGTGACATCCTCAGGGAGTTCATTGCCTTCAGGAACACCGGGTATCCTTCGCCCACCGTGGTAGCTCGCGTGCCGAACCAGGACCTGCATGCGACCACGCTCCCAACGGACCTGGTCATCGTGTGCCCGCCAGAGTTCATGAGCCAGGCTGCCCGATTGGCAGAACGACGCAGCTCGGAGGGTTTGAACGTTGTTCTGGTGAGCCCCCAGCAGATCTACAACGAGTATTCTAGTGGTTCGCGCGACGCCACAGCGATCAAGCGCTACATGCGCATGCTCTATGACCGGGCTGGTAGCGACCCAGAGCTGATGCCCCGGCATTTGTTGTTGTTCGGTGATGGCTCGTACAACAACCTTGTTCAGTCCACTGTAAATCAGAACTACATACCCACCTACCAGTCGCTGGAGAGCATCGACCCTCGGCGCTGCTACGTCTCCGATGATTATTTCGGCCTTCTCGATGAGCAGGAAGGTGAGTCCACGGCTGATCTTTTGGATATCGGAGTAGGTCGGTTGCCCATCTCCTCCCTTGCACAGGCCACCGATGTGGTGAACAAGCTGCTGAACTATGACCGTCTACAATTGAACAGCACTTCCGGTGCGGTATGCGATGCATCCAGCGGAGGAGGTATACCTGACTGGCGAACGCATGTTCTGTTCGCATCCGACGATCAGGAGGGGGATATTTTCGAAGGGGTCATCCATATGGACCAGAGTGATCGGATAGCCCGCACCATAGAATCAGAGCATCCCCGCTACAACGTGGACAAGGTGTACCTGGATGCTTACCAACAGGTCGTGACCCCAGGCGGCGAGCGCTACGCACAGGGGAACAAGGATCTACGGGACAAGGTCCAGAAAGGAGTACTTCTGGTGAACTATATCGGTCATGGGGGGGAAGTGGGCTGGGCGCATGAGCGCTTCCTGGACAACGGCACCATCAATGCGTGGACCAATGCAGAAGGCCTCCCGCTTTTTGTGACGGCCACTTGTGAGTTCACCCGTTGGGACGATCCTGGACGAACCTCGGCGGGCGAGCTTGTACTTCTGAATCCGAATGGCGGTGGTATTGGTCTAATGACAACCGCACGACTCGCCTTTTCTGGGCAGAACTTCAACCTCGCCCAGTCCTTTTATGATCACATTTTCCGTTCAACGGACGACATTGGTCGTGAGGCGCAGTTGGGTGATGTGTTCCGAGAAACGAAAGTGTACATGTCTTCCAACTTCGGGTCCCAAACGAACCACCGGCACTTCGTGCTCATGGGCGACCCCAGTATGCGACTGGCCATGCCGAAAGCCAACATCGTGATCACCGGGGTAACCGATACATTGGGCAACCCGATCGACACGTTAAAGGCACTCTCCACCGTGCGTATCAATGGATTCGTTGATAATGGGTCGGGCCAGCCAGCCGTGGATTTCAACGGAGTGGTCATTCCTACGGTGTTCGATAAGGAGGCGGAACAATCCACATTGGCGAACGATGGAGGAAGTCCCTTTGAGTTCAAAGCCCGGAAGAGCACACTTTACAGGGGGCGCGCAAGTGTGGTACAAGGGGTGTTCTCGTTCACCTTCGTAGTACCCAACGACATCAACTTCTCTGTGGGGAACGGGCGTGTCAGTTGCTATGCAGAGAACGGCGTTCTGAATGCGGCAGGAAGTAAGAACGATATCCTTGTAGGTGGTGCTGCCACTGATGTTGTAGCCGACCAGACCGGGCCGAACATTGATCTGTTCATGAACGATGAGAATTTCGTGAGCGGGGGTATCACGGATGGGACGCCCCTGCTGTACGCCAAGTTGTTCGATGAGAACGGCATTAACACGGTGGGATCGAGCATTGGGCATGATCTACTGGCCATCCTGGACGAGAACACCGACCAGGCCATTGTGCTCAATGAGGTGTATGAGGCCGATCTTGACACCTACAAGAGCGGACAGGTGCGGTATCGGTTGAGCGATCTAGCGGAAGGAGAGCACGATCTGAGGCTCAAGGCCTGGGATACCCACAACAACTCGTCCGATCGCACCATTGAGTTCGTTGTGACCAACTCACCGGAGATCGCTCTTGAACGTGTCTTGAACTATCCCAACCCGTTCACCACCCGAACAGAGTTCTTCTTCGAGCACAACCGTCCATGCAATACCTTGGACGTGCAGGTGCAGATCTTCACGGTGAGCGGGCGTCTCATCAAGACGTTGAGCAGGCAGCTGGCCTGCGAAGGCTACCGAAGCGAGGGGTTGGAGTGGGATGGCCGCGATGACTTCGGCGACAAGATCGGCAGGGGGGTGTATGTTTACAGGTTGAGCGTGGCAACTCCTGAAGGGGAACGGGCTGAAAAGTTCGAGAAGCTGGTACTCTTGCGATAGGCCGCACAATAAAGGCCCATAGACCCGCGTATATTTGTCCCCTTCCCCCCGAACCAATGCCTATGGCGTTCGCCTCACCTTTCCGATCGTTCTTCAGTGCAGCATTGCTGCTTCTGGCCTCAGTCTCCAGCGCGCAGGTCAATACCGGATGCATCAACCAGCTCACTGGCCAGGACTGCCGTGAGGGTGTTCTGAACACCATTACCACCGCAGTGCCCTTCCTGATGATATCGGTGGATTCGCGCGCTGGTGGGATGGGTGATGCCGGCGTAGCAGTGAGTCCGGATGCCAACTCCATCCATTGGAACCCATCGAAGCTTGCGTTCGCCGAGCACGATGGGGAATTCAGCATGAGCTACAGCCCGTGGCTGCGCAATCTGGTGCCTGACATGAGCCTGGCCTACCTGGCCGGTTACAAGCGCCTTTCCAACAAACGCAGCACCATCGGGGGCTCCCTTCGGTACTTCAACCTGGGCAGTATCCTCTTCACCGATATCAACGGCTCCACCATCCGGGATTTCAAACCCGCTGAGTTCGCAGTGGACGTGGCCTTTGCCCAGCAATTCGGCGAGAACTTCTCCGGCGGAGTTGCCATCCGCTACATCAACAGCAACCTCACCGGTGGTATCAGTGTACAGGGTGCCAATTCACAAGCTGGGCAGAGCGTGGCTGCTGACGTGTCCTTCTTTTATCAGAAGAAAGACCTGCAGCTCGGAGATCGAGATGGCACGTTCGCGATGGGTTTGAACATCTCCAACATCGGTGCGAAGATGTCCTACACCGATGCGGGTACTCAGGACTTCATTCCCATTAACCTTCGCTTGGGGCCTGCCATGACCGTCGACCTCGACGACTACAACAGCCTCACCTTCGCCTTTGACCTCAATAAGCTATTGGTCCCAACACCGCCCGTGTTCTCGCCCACCAATACCATCGATCCTCGCACAGGACGACTGGAGGTCATCAGCGGTCGTGATCCAAATGTGGGCGTCGCAGAAGGCATGTTCGGCAGCTTCAGTGATGCGCCCGGCGTGGTGCTGATCGATGAGAACGATAGTACGTTCTCCGTGGTTGATGGTACGAAGTGGAAAGAGGAACTGCGCGAGGTGAACATCGGTGGCGGTATCGAATACTGGTACGCCAAGCAGTTCGCCTTCCGGACAGGCTACTTCTATGAGCACTTCACCAAAGGCAACCGCCAATACTTCACGCTCGGCGCAGGTCTTCGCTACAAGACCTTCTTCCTGGACATGAGCTACTTGGTGGCCAATGCCCAACGCAGCCCGCTGGCCAACACCCTGCGCTTCACCCTGGGCTTCCGCTTCGACGGCAAGTCCAAGAAGAAGCCGGAAGAATGATCCGCGTCGGCTTCGGCTTTGACGTACACCAACTTGTGGAAGGCCGCGAGCTTTGGCTGGGCGGCGTGCTGGTGCCCCATACCGTGGGTGCGCTGGGCCATTCCGATGCTGATGTGCTGCTCCATGCCGTATGCGATGCGCTCCTGGGTGCCGTAGCGCTCGGGGACATCGGTCAGCACTTCCCCGATACCGATGCCCGCTGGAAAGGCGCGGACAGCAAGGTGCTGCTGAAGGCCGTGGTGGCCCTGCTGCACGAGCGGGGCTGGGTTGTGGGCAACGTGGATGCCACGCTGGTGCTGGAGAAGCCGAAGATCATGCCCGCCGTGAGCATCAAGGCCACCACGAACGAGAAGATGGGTTACGTAGGCCGCCAGGAAGGGGTGTGCGCCTACGCCGTCGCCTTGCTGCAGCGCCGCGCCTGATCCTTAATCGTCGCCGTCGTCAGCAGCGATCTCGCTGAAGCTGCCGTGGCCCTGCTCGTCCTCGAAGTAGAACACGCGCAGCTGTGCCGTGTCCTTCAACAGGTCGATCTTTCCGATCTCCACACGGCTCACCTTCACACCCAGGCGCTGATGAAGGTCATCATACAGGGCTTGGCGGTTGGCCGGCTTGATGAGGTCGATCCGCTCGTAGATCAGCTGCTTCATGGCCTCGTGACGCGTGAGCCACAGGTGCTCCAGGGCATAGGTCATCAGCAGGATCATGCCGTCGGTGAACACCAGTGAACAGGTAGGTCATGTCCTTGATGCTGATCTGCTCGGTGCGGTAGCGCAGTACACCGAAAATGGCGAACAGGCCGAACGCGAAACCGATGCTGAGCTTCACACTGTTCAGCAGCACGCAGAGGAAGAAGATGAGGACGTTGAAGAGGAAGTAAGTGAAGAGGTAGTCCTTCTTCCGGTGGATGGGGTAATAGATCAGCCGGATGAGCACGAAGAGGACCAGCGCGTTCAGACCGAACTTGAACAGGAGCTCCCACATATCATTGTGGAAGACGGGCATACCGAACAGCTTCATCGTGGAGATACAGGTTCAAAGGTTCGTCCGGAGCGCCGCAGGGCCTCGAGCCGCAGCAGCACTTCCTTGAAGGCGTTGTGTTTCACGGGGCGTTGCAGCATCAGCATGCCCACACAGTATTTGCTCATGCCCGCCGGCCGGATGCCCCGGGTACGCATCAATTGTACAAAGGGTGCGCTGCGGTCGGCGCGCTCCTGCTTCAGTTCAGCCACCACAATATCACCCAAGGCCTGCTTGCGTGCCGGGTCGCTGAAGGTGAGGTCCACATCCATGGTGAGGCGCTCCGGGGCGTGGCGGTTCACAAAGGTGTAGCGGGTGAAATGGTTCCACAGGGTGGGCTGTAGGGACTCCGTGCGGCCCGTGGCCTCCTGGATGAACCGCACCTGCTCTTCGCTCAGCAGTTCGAGGATCGCGGGTACGCGGATGCGCGCCTTGTCCGTGCGGCCGCCGCCTGTTTTGCGCTTCACCTCCAGAAAGACCAGGTCGCTGCCGATGTATTCCCGGAAGCGGACCTTGTTGCGAAAGCTGCGCTTGTTGTGGTGGTCCTGGAAGTGGCGGTGGTCAGGTGTGTCGAAGTACAGGCTACGGTAGGCTGCGCCAGGCTGGTCGTTCACATGCAGCAGCCGGTAGTGGGGCAGCATGGCCTCGAGCAGTTCCGGCAGCAGGTATGCGGCGAACACGTATTTGGTGTCCACGCGGTTCTGCAGCTTCACGCTGTCCATCTCCTGGAGGGAGATGTGCTCGAAGCGAGCAAGGTGTTCTGCGTGGCCGGCCATGGTGGGCGAAAGGGTGCCGAAGGTACTGAGATGATGGCAGAACAGCGTGGTGCCGAGGTGTTGGACGCTGGCGAAGGCACCTTGTCCGATCGGCCGGTGGTTACCTTCGCCCCCATCGAGCCCATGGCACAGGAGCGTACCCTCACCTTCCACTACCGGGAACATGCCGATGCGGCGGCCCTTGACGCATCCGCGCAACACCTGGTGGAAGCAGCGGCGGATGCCTCCACCAGAGCGTATGCGCCGTATTCCCGGTTCCATGTCGGGGCCGCCCTGCGCCTGGCCAATGGAGGTGTGGTAACGGGCAACAACCAGGAGAACGCCTCCTTCCCTGCGGGGATCTGCGCCGAACGCACCGCGCTGCACGCCGCCTTGTCGCAAGACCCTTCCGCCGTGGTGGTGGAGATGGCCATCGCTGTGCCTTCGGCACCTGCGGACCGGCCCGTTTCGCCGTGCGGGATCTGCCGCCAGGCCTTGTTGGAACAGGAGCACCGGCAAGGGGCGCCCATTCGCATCTACCTGGCCTCGGCCGGTGGCAAGGTCATTGAGCTGGCCAAGGCGGGAGACCTCCTGCCCCTCTCGTTCGATGCATCGTTCCTCGGTACATAGCCAGGTGCAACAGCCTCTGGACATTGGTGGATGAGGCGAGGTTCGCGCGGCGCACCGCGGCTATATTTGTGCCCTCCACGCAAGCGCCCCGCATGAGCAGCAAGACCGCACCCGCCAAGAAGTCGACGCCCAAGGTCGCCACCTTCGACAAGGCCACCTACCACCGGTGGTTCAAGGAAATGGTGATGATGCGCCGCTTCGAGGAGAAGTGCGGCCAGCTCTACACCATGCAGAAGTTCGGTGGATTCTGCCACCTCTACATCGGCCAAGAGGCGGTGCTGGCCGGTATGGTCACCGCCATCCGCCCCACTGACCGCCTCATCACCGGCTACCGCGACCACTGCCACCCCTTGGTGCTCGGCGTATCGCCCAAGAACGTGATGGCCGAACTGTACGGCAAGCTCAGTGGCACCAGCAAGGGCAAAGGCGGCAGCATGCACTACTTCGACAAGGAGCGCAACCTCTTCGGCGGTCACGGCATCGTGGGTGGCCAGATCGGGCTGGGGGCCGGTATCGCCTTCGCCGACAAATACCGCGGCGAGGACCACGCCACCCTGTGCATGTTCGGTGATGGTGCGGCGCGCCAGGGCATGCTGCACGAGACCTTCAACATGGCCATGACGTGGAAGCTTCCGGTGATCTTCATCATCGAGAACAACAACTACGCCATGGGGACCAGCGTGGAGCGCACCAGCAACGTACAGGCGGTGCACGAGGCCATCGCCAGCGCCTGCGAGCATGTGCGCGGCGGCAACGGGCCCATCCTGCTCGATATCCGCACCTACCGCTACAAGGGGCACAGCATGAGCGACCCCCAGAAGTACCGTACCAAGGAAGAGGTGGAGGAGTACAAGCGCCAGGACCCCATCGAACAGGTGCGCGAAACCCTGCTGAAGAACAAGTGGGCCACCGAAGCTGAGCTTGATGCGCTGGACGAGGCGGTGCGCAAGGAGGTGGAAGAGGCTGTGAAGTTCGCCGAGGAAAGCCCCATGGCGACCGCGGAGGAACTCTACAACGACGTGTATCACCAGAAGGATTATCCCTTCATCATGGACTGAACCCACCGGTGCTGCGGATGGCGATAAAGGCCTGAGCGTTCACCGAACAACGACCAATCAGATGGCCGAGATCGTACGTATGCCGAAGTTGAGCGACACCATGACCGAAGGGGTGGTGAGCGCCTGGCACAAGAAGGTGGGTGACAAGGTGAAGAGCGGCGAAGTGCTCGCCGAGATC
>JALOLX010000221.1 GCA_025455765.1 Flavobacteriales bacterium
GGCTCCACGAACCACCACAGCGGACCATGAACGACGCGCGCATGCCGCAGGCCCACGCGGAATCCGCCGACCGTACGCTGCGCATTCACGGTGGCGCTCTCCGGTATTGGACCGCCTGGCCCGCTGTAGCTCCGCTCCACCTGGAGGCGACCTGCTTCACCCAGTTCCAGGCCAGCGACCAGGCGGGTCTCCTGCTTTTCTTTACCCGCCAGCCGCACAGCGAACAAGAGCTGGACCCGTAGCTCATCGCTGCGGTAGGTGTAGGTCTCTTCAGCGGAGGGCGCGAACAAGGAGGCACGTCCCATGCTGAACGTACGATCGCGCCGCTCAACGCCCAGGAGCACACGCAACGAAGAACCCACATCGGGCCCGAACCGGATCCCCACCAACTGCTCGGACCCACCCTGCGTGGGGGCGGCATGGAGCGGCACACCCGCACCTCCCCAAGCCGAGAACCAGGCACTCTGCGCCTGAAGCCCTTGATCAACGGTCAGCATGACCAGGATGACCAGCAGTCGCGGTGCAACGGAATGCTTCATGAGAATGGCATCAGCTCCGTTCATACCGGATCGTTCGCGTGCCGGAGGAACGGGTTGTAGACCATCGTAAAGATAGTAAAGGTCCGAGGGCATTTCCAACCCAGTGTGCGCGGTGCGGTGGGCGCAACCCGTTCGTGAGCTGCGCAGTCGTAGGTACCGGCGGAACCTCAACACAGCTGACGACGTATACCGCGCCAGTGCGCAACCAACTCTCCCAGTTGATCCTGTTGTTCGTGCTCTTGCCGTGTCTTGAGGTCCGATCCCAAGCCCGCTATGAGTTCGGCTTCAGCTTGAACCCCACCGCGCAGGGTACGCTGTACGGGCTGTTCCTCTACACCGTGGTCGACGGGCAGGTGGTGGGCAGCGTTCCCATGCGCATGCTTCCGTTCTTCCTGCAGGCCTCGGGCATGGAGGAGAGCCGGGCGAACTTGGAAATGCTGGACCTCTTCGCTGAACACGGCATTGCCGGTTGTGGGCCATTGGCAAGCAGCACGGGCGCCACTTCTGACATGGACTGCCTGCCCATGAAGGATCTGTGGAAGCTGCGCTATCAGGATGGCATGGGTGTGGCGGCAGGGATGGGATGGGCCGCTGAGCCGATGCGTCCATCCGAACGGCAGCAGATCATCCTGCAACATTACCGTTCACCCCACCATACCCATTGGCACGGCCCTTATTTCGGTGCCGACGCCTTCCGCCTGTTGCGCGACATGCAGGACCCCGCCTGGGTGGAGACCTATCGTCGAGGCGGGTGACGGGTGCTTCGTCCTTTCACCCTACATTCGCAGCGGACAGCACCTGCACGGCAGGTCTTCGGTGGTCCTGTCGGATCGCCCGTGTCCCCAGCTTGATCTGCGATGAGCCTTCCCGGTCTTGAGTACAACACCCAGCGCCCTGCGCTGCCCATCCCCGAATACGGTCGCAACGTGCAGCGCATGGTGGACCACTGCATGGAACTCGAGGACCGCGAGCAACGCACCCGCAGCGCCAAGGCCATCATCCAGGTGATCGCGCGGCTCAATCCGCAGCTGCGCAACAGCGACAATTTCGAGCGCACGCTCTGGGACCACCTCTGGATCATGAGCAACATGAAGCTGGATGTGGATGCTCCCTTCCCCATGCCCACAGCGGCCGAGCTGGAGAGCAAGCCGGAGCGCGTGCCCTACCCCAAAGGCGATATCCGGTTCGGCCACTACGGCAAGACCGTGCAGCGGATGATCGCGCAGTGCATGGCCATGGCCGAGGGTGAGCAGCGGGACCAGTACGTCCTGGTGATCGCCAACCTGATGAAGCGTCAGTTCCTGGCCTGGAACCGCGACACCGTGCCCGATCCGGTGATCCTCAAGGACCTTGCCGAGCTGAGCCAGGGCAAGCTACGCCTGAAGCCGGAGCAACAGTTGGCCCACACCGCCGACCTGCTGCGCACCCAGCAGAACGGCCCGCGCAACGAAGTGGACCTGCGCCGAAAGCCCGGCGGAGGCGGTGGAAAGAAGCGCAATCGGAACAGGAAGAAGCGTTACTAACGAGGGACGACGTCCCTCGTTAGTAACGGGCCATCGGCCCTCGTTCACAGGCACCCGTGCATACTCCGCCGCGCAGCACACGCGCAGCACGCCCTTCACACCGTTGCTTTGGAACATCCGGCCAACCGATCCGGACCACCGCACAGCATGTCCAGTTTCCGCATCGAAGGGGGGCGCCGCTTGAAAGGCACCCTCACACCCCAAGGCGCCAAGAACGAGGCCCTGCAGATCCTCTGCGCAGTGCTGCTCACCAGCGAACCGGTGGTGATCCGCAACGTGCCCGATATCGTGGACGTCAACAAGCTCATCGACCTGCTGCGCCACATGGGCGTGCTGGTGGAGCGACTGAACGAGAGCGACTACCGCTTCACGGCGAAGGACATCGACATCGAATTCTTCCTCCGCCCCGAGTTCAAGCAGATGGGTGGCGGGCTGCGCGGCAGTGTGATGATCGTGGGTCCTCTGCTGGCGCGCTTTGGTCGTGGCTACATCCCCACACCCGGCGGTGACAAGATCGGGCGCCGCCGCCTGGACACCCACTTCATCGGCTTCCAGCAGTTGGGGGCAGAGTTCAACTACGATGCGAAGGAAGGCTTCTATCGCGTGGAAGCGCCCAAGCTAAAGGGGACCTACATGTTGTTGGACGAACCCAGCGTGACCGGCACCGCCAACATCGTGATGGCCGCTGTGATGGCCGAAGGGCGCACCACGATCTACAACGCGGCGTGTGAACCCTACCTGCAGCAGCTGTGCAACATGCTCAACCGCATGGGCGCCCAGATCAGCGGCATCGGCAGCAACCTGCTCGTGATCGACGGCGTGAAGGAACTCGGCGGCACCGAACACCGCATGTTGCCGGACATGATCGAGATCGGCAGCTTCATCGGCCTGGCCGCCATGACCCGCAGCGAGATCCTGATCAAGGACACCGGCTACGACCACCTGGGCTGCATACCCGATGTCTTCCGTAGGCTCGGCATCACGGTGATCCGCCAAGGCGACGACATCCTGGTGCCCCAGCACGATCACTACAAGATCAAGACCTTCATCGATGGCAGCATCATGTCCATCAGCGACCATCCCTGGCCTGGCTTCACACCCGACCTGCTGAGCATCGTGCTCACCGTGGCCACGCAGGCCAAAGGCAGCGTGCTCATCCACCAAAAGATGTTCGAGAGCCGCCTGTTCTTCACCGACAAGCTCATCGACATGGGTGCACAGATCATCCTCTGCGACCCCCACCGCGTGGTGGTGAACGGGCACGATTTCCAGCAACCCCTGCGCGCCATCCGCATGACCAGTCCGGACATCCGCGCCGGTGTGGCCCTGCTGATCGCCGCGCTCAGCGCTGAAGGCACGAGCACCATCGAGAACATCGAACAGATCCGCCGGGGCTACCAGCACATCGAACAGCGCCTTACCGCATTGGGCGCGCGGATCGAAGTGGTGTAGGTGGTACGTACACCCATCGCGTGGGCTTCCCAATGCGGCACGATCTTGGCAGGGAAGCATGCACCACCGATCTACCTTTGCAGCAATGAACCTCCGCACCCTCATGTCCAAGATGCGCATCCTTACCGTGGCAGCCGTGGCCCTGTTGGCCATCTACGGCTTCTCTGCCCGCCTCAGCAACGGCACGGCCGATGCCGCCGCCAGTGAAGGTGATGCCAAAGTGGGCACCAACATCGGCGACAAAGCCCCCGA
>JALOLX010000222.1 GCA_025455765.1 Flavobacteriales bacterium
GAGCCCGGTGAGCATGATCGCGAGCCTCTCCCCCGACATCTACCGGGCGCCAGGCACCGACGAGCTCTACTTCCGCGGCAGCCGCTCCGATGCGATGGTCTACTTCGTGGACGGGGTGAAGGTGAGCGGTCGCTTGAGCGGCGTGCCCCCCGACGCCATCGCGAGCATCACCATGTACACCGGTGGACTGCCCGCGCGGTACGGCGATGTCACCGGTGGAGTGGTGGCCATCGAGACGAAGAGCTACCTTGACCTCTACATGCAGCGCCAGGCCGGCCTCTACTAACCGCCCATGATCTTCCTTCGCCGCCGCAGGCGGCGTTGTGGGACCGCTACGCGCTGTTGCTCTATGGGGTGGCGATGAAGTACCTCAAGGACAGCGAGCGTTGCAAGGACCTGGTGACCGAACTCTTCGTGGACCTGCCGGCGCTGCTCACCAAACACCACGTGGAGCGGCTGCGGCCGTGGCTGCACAGCGTGGTGCGTAACCGTTGCTTGATGCTGCTGCGGAGCCAGCGCCCCTCGGCGGAACTGCACGACAGCGCTGCGCCGGAGGACACGCTGGACGATGCCGTGCTGCGCGAGCAGGACCTGCAGCGGCTGGAGCAGGCGATCACCCAACTGAACGCCGAGCAAGCCCAGTGCATCCGCCTCTTCCACCTCGACCAACTGAGCTACCAGCAATGCAGCGAACGCACCGGCTTCAGCGTGGAGCAGGTGCGCAGCCATCTGCAGAACGGACGTCGCAATTTGAAGCTGCTGCTGCAACGCATGCGCAAGACCGCCTGACCCATGCCCCACCCCTTCGCCCATCGCACCCCCACGCCGGAAGAGCTGCGCGCCTATGTGGAAGGTCGCCTCGACCCGGCCGCACAGCGCGCGGTGGAAGGCGCTCTGGAGGCCGACCCCTTGCTGCGTGACGCTGTGGAGGGCCTGCGCACGCCAGGTGCCTTGACCGCCTGGGACCAAGCCCCACCTGCTGCGCCACCGACCTCATCGGTGCGCTGGCCCTGGGTGGCCGGTGGTGCGGTGCTCGTCGCGCTTAGTGCTGTCCCGTACCGACCACCGCTTCCGAACCCGCACCGCGCACCGTGCTGCTGCCCGAACTGGTGGTGAGCGCACAGGAGCTGGCCGTGGCCGAAGAGCTGCCCAGGGCCGAACAGCGCGGACACGGCCCCACCGATCTGCACCTGGCCGATGCGACGCCTGTGGTACGCGAAGAAGCGCCGGAACGCCTGGTGGAACGCATCCCCGACAGTGCGGTGCTGCAACCGGACATGCACGCCGCCCCGCTGCGCACTGCACGCGCGGTGCCCCGCCTGCTCTACCTGCACGACCTGAAGCTGGCACACCCCGATGAGCTCTACGCCAGCGCACCGCTGCTCTCCGCGCCGCCGCAGGGTGTGAATGCGAGCCATGCCGACCGCAACGCGCAACAGCAGGCCTTGGGCAACGAGCGCTACAGCACCTACGAAGCCTTCATGCGCGAGGCCCTGGCGCACTTCACCGCAGGGCGGCACAAGGCCTGTTTGCAGGAGCTGCAATACCTGTTGCGGCAGTACCCGGATGATGTGAACGCGCTCTTCTACAGCGGACTCTGCTGCTTCAACCTGGGCTTGTACGACAAGGCCCTCGTGCGCTTCGATCGGACGTTGGCACAGTCGTCGGTGGTGTTCGCGGAAGAGGCGCAGTGGTACCGTGCGCTCACCCTGCAACGTGCGGGTCGAGCGGACGAAGCGCGGAGCGCCCTGCAGCGCATCGCAGCGAGCGATGGGTTCTATGCGGCGCAGGCGACGAAGCAGTTGCAGCGCTGATCGGGCACCGCAGCGCTGGTCGGATGCGTCATCACCGTTGATGCTCCGTTCCCTGCTCCTCTCCGCAGTACTGTTGGTCCAGTCCGTCGCACACGCACAACTGCAGTGCGGCTTCCACGCACCGGCAACGCCCGTACAGCCCCGTCCGCTCGATCACTCTGTGCGCGGAGGCGGCGGACCGTTCCTCATTCCTACGGTGGTACAGGTGCACTATGGCGGTGGTTTGATGCCCTTGACCCCGGAGCAGGTGGTGCGGCTGTTGGACGATTGCAATGAACAGCTGCGTGCCCAGAACGCGGACCTCGCGGACGTGGTGCCCGCCTTCGCCGACCTGGTGGGCGATGCGGGAATGGAGCTGCGGCTGGCCACCCGGGATGCGGAAGGGCAATGCATGAGCGGCATCCGGTACCACCTGTTCGATCCAGCCACGGAACAGGCGGAGCCTTACCAGAACAGCATCGACACGCGACGCTACCTCAACATCCATATCGGTCCGTGGGGGATCTCCTTCGCCACGTACCCCACTGTAGTTACCGCGCCCTATGACCCCAGCGATTGCATCATGCTCGGCGGTGGTTACACGGGGATGGCGAGCACCTTGGTGCACGAAGTGGGGCACATGTTCGCCCTGACACACACCTTCGGCAACACCAACAACACCGGCACCTGCAACGATGATGGCATCGCTGACACGCCGATCACGGCCGGCAGTCCGCTCAATTGCATCCTGGACCGCAGCGAGTGTACGCCCGGCGTGATCGAGAACGTGCAGAACCACATGGACTACAGCGATTGCCGCATCATGTTCACGCAAGGCCAGGTGGACCGCATGCAGGCGGTGCTGGCCGATCCCACCTTGGTGCGTTACGGCCTGGTACAACCGGCCAACCTGCTCAGCACGGGGGTGGAGCAGCAGCAGCCGACCTGTGGGTTCAGTGTGGGTCTTCACAGTCGCGCCACCGTCAGCTGTACGGGCACCACCGTGCTCTTTCACGCCATTGCAGAAGGGCAGCTGCCCGACAGTGTGCGCTGGACCTTCACGGGCGCCTCGAACAGCACGAGCACGTCACAGAACGCAACCGCGTTCTACCCCACCGCCGGCACTTACCCGGTACAGCTTACGGCCTACCACAACGGCAGCGCACAAAGCGTAAGCAGCACGGTGACGGTGGATGTGCCCACCCCTTATGCCAACACGCTGGAAATGGTGGCGGAGCTGCCGTACACCAACGGCTTCGATGCGGGAACCGATGCACAGCACATGACCGTGGAGCAGACGACCGATGGCGGCTGGCTCCCCTTCACCAGCGCGGGCTACGCGAGCAGCAGCAGTCTCTACGTGCCTCCAGGCAATGTCACGGTAGCCGATACCAGCGACCTGCACATCGGCAACTTCGACCTGCGCGACCTGGTATTGCCCACGGTGCGCTTCCGCGTGGCGAGCACCCTTACACCCTTGACGGGGTGGAGCCAGCTGCAGTTGCGCTTCCGCGACCTGTGCAGCAACATCTTCGTGGGTGAACTATGGGCGGACCGCGGGTTGAACGAATTCGCCACGGACCAAGGGACCAACTTCGTACCCAGCAGCGACGGACAGTGGCAGACCTACAGCGTGAGCTTCCCGGAATGGAACCTCGCATCCGGTGCGGAGTTCACCATCCGCCTCATCCGCCCTGCACAACCCGCCATCTTCACGGCCGAGGCGGTGTACATCGATGACGTGTACGTGGGCGAACTGCCGGTCAATACGGGGGTGGAGGAGGATACACGTTCGGCCCCGCTACTCCTGCATCCCAACCCGGCCAGCGATGTCGTACAGTGCGTGGCAGCGGCGGGCAGCGGTCTGCAGCTGGTGGACCTACAAGGGCGCGTGGTACGGCAATGGACCAGCACCGGCGGAATTCAGCGCCTTGCCATACACGATCTGCCGCGCGGTCTTCATGTGCTGCGCAGTTCGGATGGAACAGCTGCGCGTGTGGTGCTGCAGTGAAGCACCGACGCGCTCCTTAAGGTCCAGCTGGGGCAGTGCGGACGCATCGTGCTCAGTGGCCGATCGCGCCAGATCGCCTACCTTACACGGACAACCTGCATTGCTGCAGTTCGATCCGTTCTTCACCACCGGGCATGTTCATCATCGACCACATCGGCATCGCCGCCTTCGCCGTACTGCTGCTAGTGGGCATCCTCGCAGTGATGGAGCTTGGGGTACGCTGGGGACGGCGCAACCAGCAGCACAGCACGGAAGTGCGCAGCTTCGGTCCGGTGGAGGCCGGCGTGTTCAGCTTGCTGGCACTGCTCATCGGATTCACGTTAGGCGATGCCATGACGCGTTGGGAACTGCGCCGCCAGTTGGTGGTGCAGGAAGTGAACGCCATCAGCGAAGCCCACCTGCGCGCCGATCTGCTCACCAGCGCGGACCGCCAACGCTTGCGCGGGCAATTGCAACGCTATGTGGATGCACGCATTGTGTTCTATGCGGCCTTGCACCAGACCGAAACCCCGCCGGCCGAGACCATGCGGGTGGAGCTGCTGCAAGACAGCATCTGGACCAGCACCGTGGCAGCCACCAGCGCACAGCGCGACGATACGGCCGAACTGCTCCTGTTACCCTCGCTCAACCGCATGTTGGACCTCACCACCACGCGTGCGGCGATGACGCATGCCCATCCACCTGCCGTGATCTACCTGGTGCTGGCACTCCATGCGCTGGTCTGTGCGCTCATTGCGGGATACGGCATCGGGATGCATGCTCGGCGCAGCATGGTACACATGGTCGCCTTCGCCCTGGCCACCTCCTTCTCCCTGTGGATGATCCTGGAGCTGGAGTTCCCACGCAGGGGCCTGATCAGACTGGATCCCACGGACCAGCTGATGCA
>JALOLX010000223.1 GCA_025455765.1 Flavobacteriales bacterium
AACACCGGCTGCGACCCCTTTGGGGTCGTAACTCCGTCATCACATCTCCATTCAACATGCTGTGACCCCTTCGGGGTCGTTCCAGCGTCAACATGAGTTATGACCCCGAAAGGGGTCACAGCATATAGCCCGAAGGGCGTTGACGGTTATCTTGCCTTTTCGACCCCAAAGGGGTCGCAGCCAGTGTTCAGGTCCTATTTTTAAATACGAAGCCCTATCGGACAATTCCGTTGCGATCATCGTTGATGGACTGCTCATGACGATCATTAGGCGTAGTTTCTCCGGACACTACTGGAACAATGATCTTCAAAGGCAACCGGCCAACGGCATTATCACTTACCACGATCACCGGACGGGTTTTCCTGATCTCCGCACCTTGTGTTGGGTCGAGGTCCACCGACCAGATCTCACCTTGCTTCATAGAAGGCATCAAGATCGATGTCCGTAAAAGCCGTCAATTCCTTATTGGTGCGGTACTCAGTTTCCAGCGCATCCGCAGCCATTGAAAGGGTGCTTTTCAACTCCTTCTCCCTCAAGCTACGCAAGGTGGCTTCGAGTATCCGGATGCGCTCCGCTATGGGTAGCCGCTGGATCTCTTCGATCAGTTCCTTCGTGCTCATACGGCGAAGATAGTTCATGCGGACCTGCATCTTCCACGGCCATAGCGTTCTAAACCGCACTGTTACAACGTGCTTGTGTTCGTACCTCCCACCAGGCTGTTCTCAAGCGCATGTAGCGCACGCACTGATCGCTGGTTGTGAACAGGTGCCCCGTTCACGCCGCCTTCATGATCATCTTATCGAAGAAGCGATCGCCGAAATAGATGCGCAACCACATTACGGGCTTCGCGAGGAAGCCACCAGCGTAGCGCGTGCGCGGCTTCCGTGCATGGACCGCCTTGGAGACGAGCGCAGCGATGACATCCGGTGCCGAACCCTGTCCACCAGCTTTCCCATTCTCAGCGCCCTTGGCAACCCGTCGTGCAAGCTCTCCGTAAGGCCCCACACCGGAGCGTTGCAGCATCGGCCCCGACATCACATCGGCGAACTCGGTCTTGATGATACCCGGTTCGATGATCACCACATCGATCCCGAATGGCCTCAGCTCCAAACGCAAGCAATCGCTCCACCCCTCCAGTGCATGTTTGGTGGCGTGGTACCAAGCGCCGAGCGGGGTGTACATCTTACCTCCCATGCTGCTGATGTTGATGATCCGCCCCTTCTTCGCCTTCCGCATGTGCGGGATCACCAACTGGGTCAACCGCCCCAGACCGAAGAGGTTCACCTCGAACTGCCTGCGCGCATCAGCGATGGTGGTCTCCTCCACCGAACCATAAATGGCATAGCCTGCGTTGTTGATGAGCACGTCGATCCGGCCCTGTTCACCGATGATGCGTTCCACCGCAGCACTGATGGAAGCATCGTCGGTGACATCGAGGGCGATACTGCGCCCGCCGGCCTGAACCAGGTCCTGCATCAGGTCCACGCGGCGTGCCGCCCCGTAAACGATGTGCCCTTCGTTGATGAGGCGCAGTGCGAAGGCCTTGCCCATGCCGCTGCTGGCGCCGGTGATGAGGATGATCTGTTGCATTGGGGGGGATGTCCAACAGGCTCCCAGCCTGTTGTTTCTTTTTGGTCCTTGTTCTTATTGACTACACGCTAATGAATGCTCACTCGTGCACGCACCCTCTCACTCTTTCATACGTTCTTCAGAACTGCACCCGGTACATGAAGTCCGGGAAGAAGCCGTTCTGGTAAACCGGGTTGATGCGATCGGTGACGCGGTTGTAGCGTTCCACAAAGATGTTCTCGCGGTCGGTGATGTTCTGCAGGTCCATGAAGAACTGGTGGCTCACCTTTCCGCCCTTGCCGTTGATGCGCACACCGAACTTCACATCCAGACGCAGGTAGTTGCTGTAGCGCTGGCTGTATGCTTGATCGTCCACGTACACCTCTTGACCCAGGTTGGCGCGCGTGGCTTCCAGATCGATCGGGCTGAAGGGTCGGCCACCGCTGGTGGTGAACTTGGTGTCGAAGGTGAGGGCGTTGCGCTTGTCCTTGCCGATGCCCCACTCCTTTCCGAACAGGGCGTTGAACACGTAGTCGTTCGCGAAGCCGGTGTTGCGTTCCACACCATCGCTGCCCGTGTAGCGCGAATCGAAGAGCGAGGTGGTGACGAGCGCGTAATAGCCCTTGCTGAGGAACTTCTCCACGGTGAGCTCCACGCCGAAGTTCCGGCCCGTTCCATCACTTACCAGGCCACCACGCTCTGTGAAGATGAAGTCCGCCCCTTCGTTCACCACACTGTAACTGCTGGTGGTATCCTCGATGCCAAGGTCATACAGCCACTGGTGATAGCCCTCCAGCTTCACCCGCCAATCACCCTCGAACCGATGGTCGTAGGCCAACACCACGTGGTGGGCCTTCTGGAATTCCAGATCGCGGTTGTTGGCGCCCGTGGCGGGATCAGTGAAGAGCAGTACAGGCAGGGACGCCAATTGACCGTGAAGACCATACGCCACCGTGATGCGCTGACGGGGACGGAACTGCCATGCCAGCGCAGTGCGTGGTGCCACCATCACATCGTCGTTGAAGTCGAGGTACTGGCTGTGCAATCCTGCGGTGAAGCTGAGTTCATCGGTGAACTTGTATTCACCTTGTGCGTAGGCTTGGAAGAGGTTGATAGTGCCCTGTACATCGCGCACTTGCACAAAGAAGTCGGGGATGCTGTCACCGTCCACATCAGGGATCCCTGCGCGGCGATCGCGATCGGTCCAATCGATGTCCAGATCGTAGAGCTCGTTGAGCACTCCGGCGCGCAGGCTGAAGCGGGGCGAGAACTTACGGTTGTATTGGCTGCTCACAGTGTAGCGCTGCTCGCTGTCCAACGCTTCGGTGGCCCGGTAACGCACGGCGTTCTGGTCGCTCGCACCACCGATGATGTTGTCCTGCAGGAAGGAAGTACCTAAGTAGGTGGTACCGACCGTGGTCTTCAGGTAGCTCTTGTCATCGAGTTGGAGGAAGTGCGACAGGCCGATCAACGCCACATCCGATGTGAAGTAGGTATCCACCGAAGGATCGGCAAAGAGGTCGGTACTGTCCAACTCAGCGCCGATGAAGTCGATGTTGCTGCGACCTCCCATGCCGAACAGCTCGAAGCGGCCCAACTTGCTCTTCCCGAAGTTGAGCTTGAAGGCCAGGTCCTGGAAGTAGGGGATCGCACTGGTGCCCGTAGCCGCTGCACCGGCAATGCCGTAGCGATAGCTGACCAGGTAGGACGACTGGTTCTTCCGACTGATCGGTCCTTCGGCCATGAACTCCGCACCGCTGAAGGCAGCCATCTGTGCGGTGAACTCATGTTCGTCGGTATTCCCACTGCGGAACTTCACGTCGAACACAGCGGCGTTGGCGTTGCCGTATTCCGCGGGGAAGGCACCACTGAGGAAATCGCTGGTGCGAAGCAGGTTGGTGTTGAGCGCGCTCACCGGTCCGCCCGTTGTACCCAATGTACCGAAGTGGTTGGTGGTGCCAATGGGAAGACCGTCGATCCGCCAGAGCAGTCCTGTGGGCGAGTTGCCCCGCACCACAATGTCGTTGCGTGCATCATTGGCGGCACTCACACCAGCGAAGTTGGTGGCGAGGCGGGCCACGTCGTTGCGTCCGCCGCTGTAGCGCGTCACTTCCTCCAGGCTGAACGTACGGGCGCTCACCTTGGCCAGCTCGTTCACCGTGCGG
>JALOLX010000224.1 GCA_025455765.1 Flavobacteriales bacterium
CGGGGGCTGATGGCGAAGCGGTAGGCGCCCTTGGTGTCGCTCACCACACTGTCCAGGCGGGTGCCGGCGGCATCCTGCAGGTACACCCAGGTGCCGCTGCGGTAGGGTTCGCCATCGGTGAGCAGCACAGCGCCGGTGAGCAGGTAGGGCGCGGGTTGCAGGTCGCCGGTGAGGCGGAAGGCATAGAGGTCGTCGCCGCCCGCACCACCGGGGCGGTTGCTGGTGAAGTAGCCGTTCTTCCCGCTGCGGTCCACGATGAAGCCCAGGTCGTCGCGGCTGCTGTTGATGGGCAGGCCCAGGTTCTGCGGGGGCAGGAAGCCGCCCTGTCCGTCAGGTTCGCAGCGGAAGATGTCGAAGCCGCCCAGCCCCGGATGGCCGTTGCTGGCGAAATAGAGCACCCCGTCGGACGCCAGGTAGGGGAAGACCTCGTTGCCCGGGCTGTTCACCGGTGCGGCCAGGGCCACGGGGGGCGTCCAGCGCTCGGCCTCCCAGCGGGTCGTGTACAGGTCCACACCGCCCGGCCCCGCGCTCGCGTCGCTGGCAAAGACCATCTGCAAGCCGTCGGCCGAGAGGGTGGGGTGGAAGGCCGATGCGTTCCAGCCCTCCAACTGCACGTCGCCGGCCGCCTGCCAGTTGATGCCGCCCTTGTACACCGCGCGGTGGATGCGCAGCTGGCTGCCTTCGGAGCCCGAGGTGCTGGTGGAGTAATAGAGCGCGGCATCGGCACCCACAGCGGCCGGTCCCTGGTGGGTGTAGTTGTCGAAGAGCCCATCGAGCAGGCGCGGCTCGTCCAAAGTGTTGTTGGTGCGGCGGTCGGCGATGTAGAGGCAGCTGAAGGCCTCGCCGGTCCAGCCGTCGCGCACGGCCAGGGTGCTGATGCGGGGGCGGTTGGAGCTGAAGATCACCTGTCCGTTGCCATGCCAGGCGGGCGAGAACTCATCGTGGGCGCTGTTGATGGCCAGCGGTTCCACCACGAAATGGGTGGAGGTGCTGCGCAGGCGGTTCACCTCCTCCACGGCCAGGCGGGTGCGGTCGGTGGCGGTGGCGTCGCTGGTGGTGCTCACCAGTTCCATCCACTGGGCATATTCATCGTACCGCTCCAGGGCGCGCAGCACTTCGGCATAGGCCAGCACGTCGGCATCGGTGCGGTGCAGGTACTTCACCGAGCGGCCCAACCAGGGTTCGGCCTCGGCGGGGCGGCCCAGGCGCAGGTAGCAGTGGCCCACCTGGCGGTCCAGGTGCTCGTTGGGCCCGGCCTTGGTGGCGGCTTGCAGGTAGAGGTCGAGGGCTTCGCGGTAGGCCAGGCGTGCGAAGGCTTCATCTGCCCGGTGTACCAGGCGTTGCACCCGCTCGGCGGCTTGCATGGGCGGCTGGGAGAGGAGCAGCAGCAGCACCAGGAGCGGGAAGCGGGTCCAACGGAGGAGGGTGCGCTTCATGAACGGGGCTGCATAGTTAGGGCGGGAAGGGCACGCAGGTCAAGTACGGCCACCTGTTCGCCACCGCCGCAACCCCTTCCGATCGCGGTCCTGAGGCCGGTGGCGATGGTGCAAAGGCACGATCGGCGCAGGCCGGGCGGTGTTGCTGCGGCTGTGCATGGCGGTACACGGCGCTTTCGGCAGGGCGGTGGTGCCGATCGCCTTGACCCATGGGCGCAACGAAAAAATGTGCGTCGATCAGGCCCCGGTGGACGTGCTTTTCAGGGCCTGTTAACCGATCGTGAAAAGAAAAGTCTTGCAGGGTTGCGCGATGGATCCCTGCCCCGTCGTTGTTGGGGAACCGGGCCGTGTTGAAAACTCCGGAAACTTCCCCGCCTTCGATCCTTGTGAGGGCCCGCTCAGCGATCCAATTTTGTATCCCGACGACGCCGCCCCCGGAACAGCATTCCTGACCGGGTCGACATCGGCGGGAACCGCAGACGTACCAAGGCATTTTTTGAACGGGGCCTTCCCCGAACGAACCTCTCTTCCCCCGAACGAACCATGAGCAACACCAACAAGCCCACCCAGATCAGCATGGAGGATCTGCTTCCCGACCACGCGGCCGATGCCCATGAGCCCCTCTTGAAGGAGAACAAGGACCGCTTCGTCATCTTCCCCATCCAGCACCACGACATCTGGGAATACTATAAGAAGCATGAAGCGGCCTTCTGGACCGCCGAAGAGATCGACCTGCACGCCGACCTCACGGACTGGGCCGAGAAGCTCAACGACGATGAACGCTACTTCATCAAGCACATCCTCGCCTTCTTCGCCGCCAGCGATGGCATCGTGAACGAGAACCTCGCCGAGAACTTCCTCCACGAGGTGCAGTACCCCGAGGCCCGCTTCTTCTATGGCTTCCAGATCATGATGGAGAACATCCATAGTGAGACGTACAGCCTGCTCATCGACACCCTCATCAAGGATCCGATGGAGAAGGACCGTCTGCTGCACGCCATCGACACCGTGCCTTGTGTGAAGCGGAAGGCCGAGTGGGCCCTGCGCTGGATCAGCAAGGGCAGCTTCGCCGAGCGCCTCATCGCTTTCGCTGCGGTGGAAGGCATCTTCTTCAGCGGCAGCTTCTGCAGCATCTTCTGGTTGAAGAAGCGCGGCCTCATGCCCGGCCTCAGCTTCAGCAACGAGCTCATCAGCCGCGACGAGGGCCTGCACTGCGACTTCGCCTGCCGCCTCTACACCAAGCACCTGCTCAACAAGCTCCCCAAGAAGACCGTGGAGACCATCATCCGCGATGCCGTGGAGATCGAGAAGGAGTTCGTCACCGATGCCCTGCCCGTGAACCTCATCGGCATGAACGCCAAGCTCATGCAGCAGTACATCGAGTTCGTGGCCGACCGCCTTCTGGTGGAGCTGGGCAACGAGAAGATCTACAACGCCCTCAACCCCTTCGACTTCATGGAGATGATCAGCCTGCAAGGCAAGACCAACTTCTTCGAGAAGCGCGTGGGCGAATACCAGAAGGCCGGCGTGCTCAACAAGGAGAAGGACCAGAGCAAGTTCACGCTGGACGCGGATTTCTAAGGCGGGTCCCGCCGAGGGTCGTCGACCCTCGGCGGATACCCGACGACCCTCAGGCTAATTCACATTCACCGGTTGAAGATCCCTGGATCCGATGCCGAACAAAAGGGCCTCCGAGCACACCACCTTGTAGGCCCTGTCACTGACAGGAATTTAACCAGCCGGCACGGGCGAAGCGGGAGCAGAGCACGGGTCGGTCCACCAAACCAAACGCCAAGGAAGAACATGTACGTAGTAAAGCGCGACGGACGCCGGGAGGCGGTGAAGTTCGACAAGATCACCGCCCGTGTGAAGAAACTGTGCTACGGGCTCGACCCCATGGTGGATGCCACCCTGGTCACCATGCGGGTGATCGAGGGCATCTTCGATGGTGTCACCACCACCGAGCTGGACAACCTCGCCGCCGAGGTGGCCGCCACCCTTACGGTGAAGCACCCCGACTATGCCCAGCTGGCCAGTCGCATCGCCGTCAGCAACCTGCATAAGAACACCAAGAAGTCCTTCAGCGAAGCCATGAAGGACCTCTACGACTACGTGGATCCCAAGACCGGTGAGCGCGCCAGCCTCCTGGCCGACGATGTGCACGACATCATCCGCAAGAACGCCGATGTGCTCGATAGCGCCATCATCTACGACCGCGACTTCAGCTACGACTACTTCGGCTTCAAGACCCTGGAGCGCAGCTACCTCCTGCGCCTCAACGGCCAGATCGCCGAGGATGCGCGTGGCCGTAGGCATCCACAAGAGCGACCTGGAGAGCGCCGTGGCCACCTACAACAGCCTCAGCGAGGGCTGGTACACCCACGCCACCCCCACGCTCTTCAACGCCGGCACCCCCAAGCCGCAGATGAGCAGCTGCTTCCTCCTCCAGCTGAAGGAGGACAGCATCACCGGCATCTACGACACCCTCAAGCAGTGCGCCCAGATCAGCCAGAGCGCCGGTGGCATCGGCCTCAGCGTACACAACCTGCGCGCCAAGGGCAGCTACATCAAGGGCACCAACGGCACCAGCAACGGCATCGTGCCCATGCTGCGCGTGTTCAACGACACCGCCCGCTACGTGGACCAGGGCGGCGGCAAGCGCAAAGGCTCCTTCGCCATCTACCTGGAGCCCTGGCACGCCGACGTGTTCGACTTCCTGGAGCTGAAGAAGAACCACGGCAAGGAGGAGATGCGCGCCCGCGACCTCTTCTACGCCATGTGGGTGCCCGACCTCTTCATGAAGCGCGTGGAGCAGAACGGCGATTGGACGCTGATGTGCCCCAACGAGTGCCCCGGCCTGGCCGACACCTGGGGTGCCAAGTTCGAGACGCTGTACGAGAAGTACGAAGCCGAAGGCAAGGGCCGCCAGACCATCAAGGCGCAGGACCTCTGGTTCAAGATCCTCGAGAGCCAGATCGAGACCGGAACGCCCTACATGCTCTTCAAGGATGCCGCCAACGGCAAGAGCAACCAGCAGAACCTGGGCACCATCAAGAGCAGCAACCTCTGCACGGAGATCATCGAGTACACCGCCCCCGATGAGGTGGCCGTGTGCAACCTGGGCTCCATCGCCCTGCCCAAGTTCGTGGAGAAGGGCAAGTTCGATCACCAGCGCCTCTTCGAGGTCACCTACGAGCTCACCCGCAACCTCAACCGGGTGATCGACCAGAACTACTACCCCATCCCCGAGGCGCGTCGCAGCAACATGCGCCACCGCCCCATCGGCATCGGCGTGCAGGGCCTGGCGGACGCCTTCATCCTCATGCGCCATCCCTTCGATAGCGTGGAGGCCAAGGTGCTCAACCGCGAGATCTTCGAGACCATCTACTACGCCGCCATGACCGCCAGCAAGGACCTGGCGAAGGAGGAGGGCGCCTACGAGACCTACGCCGGCAGCCCCATCAGCCAGGGCGTGTTCCAGTTCGACATGTGGGG
>JALOLX010000225.1 GCA_025455765.1 Flavobacteriales bacterium
GAAGAGGTCCTTGAACTGGTTCATGCCCGCGTTGGTGAACATGAGCGTGGGGTCGTCCTTCACGACCATGGGTGCGCTGGGCACGATGGCGTGGCCGTGCTTGGCGAAATGGTCGAGGAACTTCTGGCGGATCTGCTGGCTGGTGAGCATGGCTGGGCAAAAGAGGCGGCAAAAGTACCGAGCGGCAGTGGGTCGCGCCATGTTCCGGCGGCGGGCTGATCCACATTCTTTAACGGACCTGGGGCGCAGCACACGCCGGGGTGGACTATCTTGGCCGTTCGCTCCAGCCTCATGCCCGAGCATAAGTACCGCTTCAACCCGCAGACGCTCAATTTCGAGCGCATCCGCCTCACCGCTTGGCAGAAGACCAAGCGGGTGCTGCTGATGCTGCTGCCTGGCTTGGTGGTGGGCCTGCTCGGGGTGTTCCTGATCTACCAGTTCATGGACAGCCCGAAGGAGGCCAACCTACGGCGGGAGAACCAGCATTTACAGCTGCAGTTCGAACTGTTGAACAAGCAACTGGAGGAGGTGCAGGGGGTGCTGACCGACGTTCAACGGCGGGACGACAACATCTACCGGGTGATCTTCGAGGCGGACCCGATCCCGGCCAGCATGCGGCAGGCGGGTGTGGGGGGCGTGAACCGCTACCGCGACCTGGAAGGGTTCGCGAGCAGCGATCTGGTGATCGACACCCGCAAACGACTGGATCAGCTAAGTCGCAAGCTGGTGGTGCAATCGCGCTCGTTCGATGAAGTGGCCCAACTGGTCATGCGCAAGAAGGAACTGCTCGCCAGCATCCCGGCCATCCAGCCCATTCCGAACGAGGACCTGACGATGATGGCCAGTGGCTTTGGCATGCGGATCCACCCCATCCATAAGATCCCGAAGTTCCACGCTGGGATGGACTTCACCGCAAAGACGGGTACCGAGATCCACGCCACGGGAGATGGGCGTGTGACCTATGCGGACTACGGCACCAACGGCTATGGCATGCACGTGGTGATCGACCACGGCTTCGACTACGAGACGCTCTATGCCCACTTGAGCGAATTGAAGGTGCGTGTTGGGCAGCGGGTGAAGCGCGGCGACGTGATCGGGTTGGTGGGCAACACCGGCCTTAGCGCGGGTCCGCACCTGCACTATGAAGTGCGACGCAAGGGTGAGCCGGTGGATCCTGCGAACTATTACTTCAACGACCTGAACGCTGAGGAATACGCGCGTTTGGTCGAACTGTCGCGCAACGCAGGGCAGTCTCTGGACTGATGGATACCTTTGGCACCCGCATGCCGTACAAGGAGAAGACCGTGGAACGCCTGTATTGGTCCATCGGCGAAGTGGCCGAGGAGATGGGCGTGAACACCTCGCTGATCCGCCATTGGGAGAAGGAGTTCGGCATGATCCGACCCAAGCGCACGGGGCGCGGTGACTCGACCTGCTGAAGCGCATCCAGGAACTGGTGAAGGAACAGGGCTACACCCTGCAGGGCGCGCGTGAACTGTTGCGGCGCTCCGAACCGGTCACTCAACCCTTCGACCCGCATCAGGAACTGCGCAAGCGACTGCACCACGTACGCGATGAACTGATCGCGTTAGCGGCCACCTCCGTTACAGGTAGTGCTGTGGAATAAGGTAGTGCTGTACGTAGTCCGTCACACCCTCCTCCAGTGAGTGGAACGGGGTATCATAGCCGATGCCTTTCAGCTTCGCCATATCGGCTTCCGTGAAGTACTGGTACTTGTCCCGGATGTCGGCAGGGGTGTCCACAAAGGCGATCTGTTCCTCCTTGCCCATGGCCCTGAACGTAGTGCGGGCGAGGTCGAGGAAGGTGCGAGCGGTGCCGCTGCCCAGGTTGTATAGCCCGCTGTTCTTGCGGTGCTCCATGAGGAACAGGCACACCTTGCACACGTCCTTCACGTACACGAAGTCACGCAGCTGCTCGCCGTCCTTGTAGTCGGGGCGGTGGCTGCGGAAGAGCTTCATGCCACCCGTGGCGCCGATCTGGTTGAAGGCATGGAACACCACGCTGGCCATGCGGCCCTTGTGGTACTCGTTCGGCCCGTAGACGTTGAAGAACTTGAGGCCCGCCCAAAAGAAGGGCTTACGCTCTTGGGCCAACGCCCACTTGTCGAAGTCGTTCTTGCTGTCGCCGTAGGGGTTGAGCGGCTTCAGCTGGTACGGCAGCGCATCGTCCCGATCGCTGTAACCATGCTCGCCACCGCCGTACGTGGCTGCGCTGGATGCGTACACGAGGGGGATGCCGTACTTCACGCAGGCCTCCCACATCCGCTGGCTGTAATGCAGGTTCAGCTCGTCGAAGATGGTGGTATTGAACTCGGTGGTATCGGTGCGGGCGCCGAGGTGGAAGATGAACTGCACGAGCTGTTCGTTGGCATCGAGCCAGGTGAAGAAGTCCTTTCGTTCCACCCTCGCTGTGAGCTCCTTACCGGCCAGGTTGGGGGCCTTTTCGGGGCGGGAGAAGTCGTCCACGGCTACGATATCCTGCCAGCCTTGACGCAGCAGTTCACCCACAAGGGCACTGCCAATGAAGCCTGCTGCTCCGGTCACTACGATCATGTGAAGGGCGATGGCACCTGAGAGTGCCCGCCAGGGTGCGAAAGTACCAGTGAACAAGTAGGTCTCTGACGGGTTCCCTAGAAGCTGGTATGTATCCACCTAACCCAACCCACATACCTTTACGAACGATGCCACTGGTACATGTGATACGCCGAGAACGCTTCAGTGCAGCCCACCGCATGGCACGGCCGGACTGGAGCCAGGAGCGGAATACCGAGGTCTTTGGCAAGTGCGCCAACGCGCATTCGCACGGCCACAACTACGTGCTTTGGGTGAACGTGAAGGGCCATCCCGACCCCGAGACCAGCTACGTAGTGGACATGGGCTTGCTCAGCAAGGTCATCAAAGAGCAAGTGATCGATCACCTCGACCACCGCAACCTTGACATCGAGGTGCCCTGGCTGCACGGCAAGGTCACCAGCACAGAAACGTTATGCGTCACCATCTGGGGTCGCCTGGTGGAGCCGATCCGCGCACTCGGTGTGGAACTCCACAGCATCCGTGTAGAAGAGACCGAGAACAACCACGTGGAATACCATGGCGAGTGAGCACGAGACCAGCGGCGAGGGCTACGAACGCATCGATCAGTACGATCCCCAGCGCATCGCCCGGATCAGCGCACACTATGGCGACATTCTGAAGGACATTGGCGAGGACCCAATGCGGGAAGGCCTGCTGAAGACCCCCGAGCGCGTGGCCAAGGCGCTGCAATACCTCACGCACGGATACGACATCGACCCTGCCGCCATCCTGCGCAGCGCCATGTTCACCGAGGCGTACAGCCAGATGGTACTGGTGAAGGACATCGAGGTGTACAGCATGTGCGAGCACCACATGCTGCCCTTTTTCGGCAAGGCGCATGTGGCCTACATCCCCAACGGTCGCATCGTGGGGCTGAGCAAGGTGCCTCGCGTGGTGGATGCCTTCGCCCGACGGCTGCAGGTGCAGGAGCGCCTCACCAACGAGATCCGCGATTGCATCCAGGACACCCTGGCGCCCCTGGGTGTGGCGGTGGTGCTGGAGTGCAGCCACCTGTGCATGCAGATGCGCGGGGTGCAGAAACAGAACTCTGTGACCACCACCAGTGCCTTCACCGGCGTGTTCATGGACGATCACCGCACCCGCGAAGAGTTCATCAAGCTCATCAGCGCCACCCTGCACTGAAGCGCACAACCCACTACCTTCGACCCACTATACCAGCATGGAACAGACCAACTACACCCCCCAGCAGCCCGGCCAGGTGATCCACGGACCCGATCTCTACGCTGCCGCCAGCGTGCGCACCTTCCTGGCCCAAGTGTTCAGCTACATGGCCCTGGCCTTGGTGGTGAGCGGTGTGATGGCCTGGTGGTTCGGCAACGACATCTCGAAGCTGTCCTACTTGATCAACTTTGAGACGGGCGGCCACACCATCCTCGGTTGGGTGGTGATGTTCGCGCCGCTGGGCCTCGTGTTCCTCATGGGCGGCCTCGTGGAGAAGATGAGCGGCACGGCCCTGTTGGTCACCTTCATCGCCTTCGCCACCATCATGGGCATCAGCCTCAGCTACATCTTCCTGATCTACTCCATCGGCGCCATCACCAACGTGTTCTTCATCACAGCAGGTGTGTTCGGCATCATGGCGGTGGCGGGGTACACCACCAAGACCGACCTCACCAAGCTCGGCAGCATCCTGTTCATCGGCCTCATCGGCATTGTACTCGCCTCGTTGGTGAACCTGTTCCTGAAGAGCGACACCATGAGCTACGTGGTCAGCATCATCAGCGTCGTGGTGTTCACCGGCCTCACGGCTTACGATGTGCAGAAGTTGAAGCGCATGGGTGAAGTGGTGGCCAGTGGCACCGAAGCGGCCCAGAAGATGGCCCTCATGGGTGCGCTGAGCCTGTACCTGGACTTCATCAACCTCTTCCTGGCCCTGCTGCGTCTGTTCGGCCGTCGCGACTAAGCCCGTCCGCCCCACCCCATCGACCACCGCATGACCGCCTACGTATTCCCCGGACAGGGCAGCCAATTCCCCGGCATGGGGAAGGACCTCTACGACGCCGACAGCAACGCGCGCATCTGGTTCGAGCATGCCAACGACATCCTTGGCTTCAACCTCACCAGCGTGATGTTCACCGGCAGTGAGGCCGATCTGAAGCAGACCAACGTAACGCAGCCTGCGATCTTCCTGCACAGTGTGGTGAAGGCGAAGGTGATGGGCGATGCGTTCCAACCGAGCATGGTGGCCGGGCATAGCCTGGGCGAGTTCAGTGCGCTGGTGGCCGCAGGAGCGATGGAGTTCGCCGATGGCCTGAAGCTGGTGGCCGCGCGTGCCAATGCGATGCAGAAGGCCTGCGAACTGCAGCCCAGCACCATGGCCGCGATCCTGGGTCTGGAGGACGACAAGGTGGAAGCGGTGTGCAAGACCATTCCCGGCGTGGTGGTGCCGGCCAATTACAACTGCCC
>JALOLX010000226.1 GCA_025455765.1 Flavobacteriales bacterium
TTTCCGCCTGTTCATCCCTTTTTTCCGGGTGCGTTCGTCGGATCTGCGCACCGATGCCCTTTCCTGTGGCAGTAGCTTCATCCCACCTGCAACACCTGTGGACCATGAAGAACAGAAGCGTGTACCTGCTGCTCACTGCCGGCCTTCTTGGCGTGCCATCCTTCGCTGCCGAGCTTATTGACGTGCGCCCGGTGAACGATCGGGTGCTCATGCTCCATTGGCGTGCCGGCGCGCTCACCCTCCACGCGGACTACACCAACTCCAGTGCGGACGTCTACACGGACGATTCCCTGGACATTGCGCTGGCCATGACCGCGGCCACCTACACCATCGGCAGCGCGGACGATCCAGGCTACGCCACAGCCACTGCACCCGTACAAGTGTGGCGCAAGAGCAGAACACAAGGCGTGCGGGACTACTGGCCTGAATACCAACGCCTGCTGGAACATTGGGTCTACCTTCAACTTCCTCAACCCATGCAGGAGGGAGCCACCTACACGGTCACTTGCCCGTTGCTCGTGGCCAACAACGCCCAGCAGACCTTCACCTTCGCGTACAAGCAACGCCGCAGTGAGGCCATCCATGTGAACCAGGTGGGGTACGTCACCGGTGCGCTGAAGAAGTACGCCTACCTCTATCACCATACCGGCGATGGTGGCGCAGCGGACTTCAGTGGTTGGGCTGGACAACCGTTCCACCTGATCAATGATGCGACCGAACAGATCGCCTACACCGGCACCATCACGTTCCGCAGCGATGGCAACGGTGAGAGCTTTCAAGGGGAGCCGAACTACTATGGCAGCCCGGTCTGGCAGTGCGACTTCAGCACCTTCAACACGGACGGCGAATACCGCATCGCGATCCCCGGCGTGGGGTGCTCCTTTCCGTTCAGCTTGGGCGATGATGTGTACCGCGAGGCGTTCTACACCACTGTGCGGGGCCTCTATCACCAGCGCAGTGGCCCTGCACAGGGCATGCCGCACAGCACCTTCGAGAAGCCGGTGGACCACATGCCCGGCGTGAACGGCTTCAAGGTCTACTACAGCCTCTTCAGGGCCATGGACAACATGAACCAGGACACCGCCTTCGTGCAGTTGCCCGCACAAGCCACCACCACGTTGATGCCGAACGCATGGGGCGGTTGGAACGATGCTTCGGACTATGACAAGTACGTGGACCACCTGATCAACAGCAACTACTTGTGCCTGGTGTATGAATTGGCACAGGACCATTTCACGGACGGTGAACTGAACATTCCCGAGAGCGGCAACGGGATACCCGACATCCTGGACGAAGCGGCGTGGGGCGTGGACTTCTACCTGCGCATGAAGGGCCCCACCGGCGGCATCAGCAATCGGTTGGAGAGCTACAGCCATCCGGGCCCCGGCATGGCCTGGACCGACACCATGACCTTCTACCAAAGTCGCGAGGAACCCTTGGCCAGTTACTGGACCGCCGCCAGTGCCGCCCAGCTCGCATGGTGCCTGCAAGCGGCCGGATATGCCGCACAGGCCGCACCCTATCAGCAGGAGGCCATCGCCATCTATGCCTGGGCGCAGAACAACCTGCAACCCGGCGATCTGCAGCTGAGCAATTGCCAGGGTCGTCGTGCCCAAGCGGCCGCATGGCTCTACAAGCTCACCGGCGATGCCCAGTACCTCGCCCAGTTCATCGCGGACAATGTGGTCACCAACCCCAACGTCTTCCTGAGCGTGAACAACCAGTACGACCACGAGATGGCCGTGTGGGGTTACGTTACCACGGATCGGCCCGGCATGGACCTGGGCTTGAAGACCATGCTCACCGATGCCACCCTGCAGTGGGCACAGACCATGAACGGTGCGGGACACAATGCGCAGGCCTGCCGCATGGGCTTCTACCAATGGCTGCCCAACATCACGGGTCTGGGCAGCACTACGCCCACCGTCATGCCGAGCATCGTGGCCCATGCCCTCAGTGGCGATCCACAGTTCCTGAGCATGGTACAGAACGCCGCCGATTATTACCTCGGAGGCAACCCGCTGAACATGTGCTGGGTCACTGGGCTGGGCGATCGGTATCCCTTGACCATGGCCCACACCCGCACGTGGTACGACGGCATTCCTGAGGTGGTGCCCGGACTGGTGCCCTACGGCATGACCGGTCCGCAGTTGGCCGGCAGCAGCGGCTGGTGGGGCGCTTGGGCCACCGGCTACCAGACCTTGAACGCCTATCCGCCGATCTGGAACATGGCAGGCCACGAGCAGTGGTTCAACAACCGCTACTGCTGGCTTACCAACGAGTTCACCGTGTGGCAGAACGTGGGACCGAGCGCTGCGATCTACGGTTACCTCACCGGGGTGCAGGACTTCAGCACGCAAGCGCCCACCATGGATGAAGCGGCAACTGCGGAGGTGCTTGCGTTCCCCAACCCTTCGTCGGACGGATTCCTACTGCGGTACGGCGATGCCACCACCACCATCACGGCGTTCGACGCACTGGGCCAGCAGGTGTACAGCGGAAGATACACCGGCCTGTTCGGTCAGGCCTGGTCGCCCGGCGTGTACGTGCTTCGCATCGAACGCGCAGGAACTGTTGCCGTGACGCGGGTGGCGAAGGAGTAGATCACACCCCGAACTGCCGCAGGTGGTGGTCCAGGTGCTTCGCGAAGAGCACGTTCCACTCCTGCGCGGTCATCACGCCGAAGCTGTGGTTGTCCTTCCCTTCAAAGTGCTGCGCGCCCCAAGCTTGCACTTGGTTGATGTAGGTGATCAAGCGCTTGCGTTCCACCTCCAGGTCACGCTGATCCTTCACCACGAAGTCGGGGGCAGTACCGGAGTTCGGCTTGTAGGGCTTGGGACCCACCACAATAGGCTTCAGGAAGGTCTTCAGCAGGAAACGCACCACGCCATTGGGGCGCTTATGCGTGGCGGCATAGTTCGGGTCACACACCATCTCATATGCCTTGCTCACATGGGCTACCATCTGTGCGGCGCTCATCTTGCCCCATTGCGGGCGTGTATCCGCAGTGAGCTTGTTCAGGCGGGCAATGTGCGCGTCGCAAGTCGCACGGTCGAAGATGTTGTCCATCAGAGGTAACGGTCAAGGGTGGAACGGATATGGGCAAGATAGGAGCCGCCGAAGAGGTTCAGGTGTACCAGCTGCGGGTACAGGTTGAAGAGGTCCGCACGGTCGCGCCAGTGCTGCTCCAGTGGGAAATGCTGCTCATAGCTGGTGTGGAAGAGCGGATCGAAGCCACCGAACAGCAGGCTCATCGCCAGGTCCATCTCGCGGTTCCCGTAGTACACGGCAGGATCAATGAACACCGCGTCACCGGTGGCGGCATGCAGGACGTTGCCATGCCACAGATCGCCATGCAACAGCGAAGGCGAAGCAGCGGGCATCAGGCCTTCCAGCCGATGATAGAGCCGCTCGAAGCGCAACAGGATCCCCGCATCCACCCGCTTGCGCTCGCGGGCCAACTTCAACTGGGGCTCCAGTCGCTGCGCAATGAAGAAGGAGCACCAGTCAGGCGCGGGATCGTTCACCTGCACCAGCGGGCCGATGTAGTTGTGGAGCGGAGCACCAGTGCGTTCATCACGTAGTCCGAAGTGGTCCGCACTATGCCGATGCAGTGCTGCCAGCGAACGCCCCATGGCCTCCCATGATGCTGGGCTGGCAGGGCGCTGTTCCACATGCTCCATCACCAGAAAGTCCTGTTCACCGCTGCT
>JALOLX010000227.1 GCA_025455765.1 Flavobacteriales bacterium
AATACGGCGCGGCCCATGGCCATGCCTTCGATGATCTTCACGCGCATGCCACCTGCACTGAACAAGGGAACGACCATGACCTGATGTTGCTGCATGTACTGGACCGCATCCTCCACCCGGCCTTGCACGTGAACGCCGGGTGTATCGGTCGAGAGCAGATCGGAGGGCATCTTGTTGCCTGCCAGATGCAGTGTCGCATGCGGACGTTGTGCGACCACCTCAGGCCACACCTCTTTCAAGAGCCACCTGATCCCTTCCTCGTTCGGCGCCCAGTCCATGCTGCCCAAGTGGAAAAAGGTGACGGCACCATGGCCAATGGGGCTCGCGGGATAGTCGGCGAGGTCGATACCGAACGGTATGGTGACCACCGGGGTATCGGTTCCGTGTGAAATGAAATGGTCAGCGTCCGCCGGACTGATGGCCGCCACACCGTCCACTTTGTGGAGCACCTCCATCTCATACCGTTGGAGCTGATTGGCCAGGAACTGTCGGTACGGACGCTTTAGGAAATTGCGTTCGCCCAGGGCGAGGCGTTGCTGGATCACGTGTTCCAGGTTATGAGAGCGCAGTACGATCTTGGCCCTTGTGTACCGCCTGATGGTGGGGATGTAGGGCGTCATGAACAGGCTCTCCAAGTGCACCACATCGAATTGTTCCTCGGTCAACAGGCGGATCAACCGGATGTCCATGTCCGGGGAGAAGAACCGGCTGATGTTATAGTTGTCGGCTGTGACCAGGTCCGTGAACGCGTCGACGATGTTCAGGGAGGTGTCCACGAAAACACCTTCCATGCGCGTGGCCTCCATCAACGGTTCCGGCACCGACCCCGGTACGAGGGGGTGTTTGGGCGTACTGATGCAAAGCACCTTCACGGTGTGCCCGGCCTGCAGTAGACCCTTGGTCAGGGTCAGCATGGCCTTGGTCCCTCCGTCAATGGGAGGGTAGGGCGGTTTATTACACAGCTGAAGGATGCGCATTGCTGCTTCGTCGCATGATACGTTGAATGCGGTCCCACCCACGGCGATAGGCATCGGCCTCCAACAGCGGACTGTCCGTGGAAGCTTTCCAGAACAGGAAGAGGCCTACGGGCAAGAGCAACAGCGTGGCAAGCCACATGCCCGGCCAGGCCTCCAGTTCACCCGCGATCACCAGCTTCTCCATGCTGAAGGAGACGATGTGGAAGACCAGGAAAAAGATGATGGCAAAGACCACCGGAAGCCCCATACCTCCCTTGCGGATGATCGCTCCGAGCGGAGCCCCGATCAGGAAGAACACCAGGCAGGTGAAGGCCAGCATGGGTTTGCGGTGCCATTCGATCCGATGGCGGGAGACCTGTTCCTGCCGTCCCCTGAGCTCCTCCTTGCCGCGTTGCAGATAGGAAAGGGTGCTCCGCGCCTGGTCCAAGGCCACATCATACCTGGCTTGCAAAGGCCCTGGGTCGGATACGGAGGCAGGAGGGACGCTGTCCTTGCCAGCAGCTGCGCCCAATGTGTCCGCGTAGCTGCGTTCCCGATAGAGCTGCAAACCACGCACCACATGCTGCACCTGTTCATTCCTGCGCTCGTCCATACGCCGAAGTAGGCTATCCTCTGAAACGGCCAGCTGTCCCATCGTCATCATCTTGTAATGGTCCTTGAACAGCTCTTCATCCGTGCGCTTGAGGCCCAGACCGCTAAGATCGAAACGGACTTCGTAATGATCGAAATGACCGCGTAACATGGGCAGGTCCGCACGTCCACGGCGGTCGTCCTGCTGCTCATCGTAGAACCGTCCATCCTCCAGCTCAAGCACCAGGTAGCGCCCGTCAAGGCTGCGGCGCATGATCCCTTTCTGCGCGCGGATCACCGTACGGTCACCGCTGAACGGTTTGCGGTGATCATAGATAAGCACATCAGTGAGGGTGCCGGTCTCGCTGTCCTTGTCGGCCACCCGGATGCTGAACCCATCAATGCCATTGTAGAAGATGCCCGGCTTCAGGTTCAAGGCCGGCTTCTTCTCGGTCACGTCCCACAGCAGCGACCGGAACTTGAGGTTGGCCACAGGCAGCAGGTTGTTGCTGAAATAGAACGATCCTGCGGCGATCAGTAACACGGTGAAGAACAACGGGCTCAGGATGCGCGTAAGCCCAAGCCCTGCCGAGCGCAGCGGTATCAGCTCCGAGTTCTCACCCAGACCGCCCACGGTCATGATGCTGGACAGGAGGATGGCCAACGGCAGCGCAAGGGGTACGAAGCTCGCAGTGGCATAGGTCATCAGTTCTGCGAGCACATACCACTCCAGCCCCTTGCCCATGAGGTCATCCACGTACTTCCAAAGGAATTGCATGACCAGGATGAACAGCACGATGACGAACGTGACCGACAAAGGCCCGAGGTAGGCCTTGATGATCATCCGGTGCAATCGTTTCATACCTCCTCAGAACGCACGACCAGCGCAGTTATGCGGCGCTCACGCACCGAGCACCCGGATGAGGTTGGCCACTTGGGAGGCCCACAGGCTGCGGGTCTCCTCCACTTCATGGGGCCATGCATGGTCGGTCACGATCAGCGCCACTTCATTGGTCATGGCATCGATCCGGATGCGGAACTCGAAATAGGCATTGGGGTCGTCCTCCTCCGTTCGCCGGAAGCGGATCACTTCCCCCGTACGGCGCCCGATCATCATCGCGGACTCTTCTTCATCAGGCCACATGAACGTGTACAGGTCGCCCTTGGTGTTCACATCATTGCAATACCATTCGGAGAAGCCGCTGGGGGTGCTGACCAGATCGAACAATACAGCCGGAGCGCTGCGCACCATGAATTCCAGCTGGACGCGTTCCTTCAAGGGCTTGCGCTGGGGTTCTTCGCGCACCACCTTACGGGGCGCCGTTTCTGAACCGCTTGGCTTTGATGGTGCGGCCGGGGCTTGCGCAACCGGCTTTGTAACGGGCGAGGGCGACGCGCTTGCAGGGATGGTTGCACGAGATGGGGCGGCCGCTTTCGTATCGGCCCCGATCTTTGCCGGTGATGCGACGACGGCTTGAGCGGTCTTCTGTGGTGCCGCGGATGTGCCGCGGACGGGCTTCGTTGGTGCTACGACAGTCTTCGTCGGAGCGGCATTTTTCGTGGGGGCGGCCTTCGCTGGCGCCGCTACCTTCTTCGCTGGTGAAGCCTTCTTCGTGATGGCGCCTGGCGAAACAGCTGCCTTCTTTACGGGGGCGGCCTTTTTCACTGCAACGGCCTTCTTCACAGGACCGACTTTCTTACGCGGCATTGCCTTCTTCGGTGCTGCTACCTGTTTGGCTGGCTTGCCCGGCTTCACCACCCGCTTGGAGGCAGACTTCTTGGCCGTTTTTTTGGTGGGAGGGGCGGGTTTAGGCGCCTTCCCCTGCTTCCCACGTGCAACGCCCTTCGCTGGCTTGGTCGGGGTCTTGGCCGTTGCCTTTTTCGTCGCCTTGTTGGGGGTGGTTTTCTTGGCGGAAGGAGCGTTCTTCTTGCGGGTTGCAGCGGTCGCACTGGTCCGACCTTTAGCCGGCTTGCTACCTGTGCCTTGCTTGGCTCCCTTCTTCACCGCCTTCTGCTGCTTGGCCGGGGTACGTTGGGTGGTGCCCGCTTTTCCTTTGCTGGCGGCGCTTTTTCCAGCGGAAGCAGGGCGAGCCGGAGCGGCCTTTTTCGCTGGCTTCCGCGAGCTGGAGGTACGTGCGCTCGTGGGAGCAGGAGTTCGTTTC
>JALOLX010000228.1 GCA_025455765.1 Flavobacteriales bacterium
TGCCCGGCACTATCCTCATCCTCGACCACGGCTCGCAATACACCCAGCTCATCGCCCGCCGGGTGCGTGAACTGAACGTGTACTGCGAGATCCACCCCTTCTCCATGGCCGCGGAATTCGCCAACGACCCCGCCATCAAAGGGGTGATCCTCAGCGGAAGCCCCAGTAGCGTGCACGACACCAACGCGCCCGATACCGACATCTCCGGGTTCCAAGGCCGGCTGCCTGTGCTCGGTGTCTGCTACGGTGCTCAGTTGCTGGCCAAGCGCAGCGGTGCTCCGGTGGAGCGCACCACCGTGCGGGAATACGGTCGCGCGCACCTTACCACCATTGCCGATAGCCACCTTTTCGACGGTATCCAGGCCGGCGCTCAGGTGTGGATGAGCCATGGCGATAGCATCACCGCGCCCAGCGAGGCCATGGAGGTGATCGCTTCCACCAAGGATGTGCCCGTGGCCGCCTTCCGCTTCCGCGACCACCTCACCTTCGCCGTGCAGTTCCACCCTGAAGTGTACCACACCACCGATGGCCTGCAACTGCTGCACCCACACGCCTTTGTAGAGGATACCGTGGAGCGCCTGCAGGCCCAGCTCGGCACCGATCAAGTGGTGCTGGCCCTGAGCGGTGGCGTGGATAGCAGCGTGGCCGCCCTCCTGCTCGACCGCGCCATCGGTGACCGTCTCCATTGCATCTTCGTGGACAATGGTCTGCTCCGTAAGGACGAGTACAACCGTGTGCTGGAGAGCTACCGCCACCTGGGCCTCAACATCACCGGGGTGGATGCCAAGGCCGAGTTCTACAGCGCCCTGAAAGGTCTGGAAGACCCCGAGGCGAAGCGCAAAGCCATCGGCCGCACCTTCATCGAGGTGTTCGATCGCGAGGCGCACCGCATCACCGACGTGAAGTGGCTCGGCCAAGGCACGATCTATCCTGATGTGATCGAGAGCGTGAGCGTGAACGGCCCCAGCGTCACCATCAAGAGCCACCACAATGTGGGCGGCCTTCCGGAACGGATGAACCTCAAGGTGGTGGAGCCTTTGCGCCTGCTCTTCAAGGATGAAGTGCGCCGCGTGGGCCGCGAACTGGGCCTCGATCCCAACATCCTCGGTCGCCACCCGTTCCCAGGCCCAGGCCTCGCCATCCGCATCCTGGGCGAGATCACCCCCGAGAAGGTGGCCCTGCTCCAAGAGGTGGACCATATCTTCATCCAAGGCCTCCGCGATGAGGGCCTCTACGACCAGGTTTGGCAGGCTGGCGCCATCCTGCTGCCCGTGCGCAGTGTAGGCGTGATGGGCGACGAACGCACCTACGAGAACGCCGTGGCGTTGCGTGCAGTGACCAGCACCGATGGCATGACCGCGGACTGGTGCCACCTGCCCTATGAATTTCTGGCACGGATCTCGAACAGCATCATCAACCGGGTGCGGGGTGTGAACCGTGTGGTCTACGACATCAGCTCCAAGCCCCCGGCCACGATCGAATGGGAATGAGCATGTGGAACATCCTGCGCCCGACCATACTGGCGGTGGCGTTGCTGGGCACGGCAGGGCTGCACGCCCAGGAAGTGCGCACCGTGGCAGGTCGCCGGTTCATCGTGCATACGGTGCAGCAAGGACAGACGCTCTACGCCGTGGCACGCGCCAATGCCGTCACGGTGGAGGAACTGCTAAGCGCCAACCCGGGCGCAGCCGATGGCCTCAGCATCGGCGAAGAACTGCTGATCCCGCAGGATGCCGTGGACCGCAAGGCCATGAAGACCGCACCGGCCCTCAGCAACGACGGGGTGTTGCGACATACCGTACAGCGCAAGGAGACCCTCTTCGGCGTGTCGCGCACGTACGGCGTGGACGTGAACGCGCTGATCGCGGCCAACCCCGAGGCGACGTCCGGGCTGCGCGAAGGCATGGTCCTGGTGGTGCCGGTGAGCGCTGCACAAGGCCAGACCGAGACCGCTGTGCGCCCAGCGCTGCCCGAACGACGCGTGGACCATGTCGTTCAGGCTTCCGAGACGCTCTACGGCCTGGCCAAACGCTACAGCACCACCGTGGAAGCCATTCAGGCGGCCAACGGTGGTCTAACAGAAGGATTGAAGGTGGGGTCCACCGTGATCGTGCCACTGCCGCCCGGCGTGGAGCCCCCAGCTCCGGAACCTGTGGTCACCCCAGTCCCCGATCGTGGCCGCACCGTGCGCATCGCGTATCTGCTTCCGTTCTCCACCGCAGCCAATGACAGCGCGCTGGGCCGCGATCCCCAACAGCCCCAGTTCCACGCAGTGACCCGCATGGCCGCTTCGTTCTATGCCGGTGCGCGCATGGCATTGGACAGCCTGCAGGCGGTGGGGCTCAAGGCCGAAGTGCGCGTGAAGGACAGTGGTGAGTCGCCCGCTGCGTGGGGGCCGTTGGTGCGTAGCAGCGAGCTGGCCGGCACCGACCTGTTCATCGGGCCGTTCCACCGCGGTGCCATTGAACAGTTGTCCCGTGAACAGCCTTCCTCACATATCGTATGCCCCGTTCCGCAGAGCAACCGCGTCATCCTCGGCATGGCCAACGTGAGCAAGATCGTACCAGCCCGCAGCGACCTGCTGCGCCTGGCCGGCCGCTATGCTGTACAGCGCCACGCCAAGGAGAACATCCTGCTCCTTCGCCCGGAGATCGCGGCGGATAAAGAAGGGCAGGAGCAACTGCAGCGCAGCATCAACGGGGCCTTGGCGGAGGTGCAGCCGCGCCTGCGCGATACCGTGCTTGTGGCCCGCCCCGGCAAGCGCGATATGAAGGACCTCATCGCCAAGCTGGATGCGAAGCGCGAGAATGTCATCGTCACATCCTGCGAGGATGTGGAGTTCGTGACCACGCTGGTGAGCACGCTGAAACAACGCCATGAGACCTTTGCCATCACGGTCATCGGACCGGAGAGCTGGCTGCGCATGGAGACCGTGGCGCTCGAGGACCTCGACAAGCTACGGTTCACCTTCGCGGCACAAGGCTTCGCGGACCCCACCGACCCAGCGGTCCGTGCGTTCGAGAAGGCCTACCAGGAGCGCTATCGCACCGATGTGGATGAGTACGCTTACCTCGGCTACGACATCACCCGCTACTACGTACACGCCTTGATGGATGGCCGCTCGATCTCCGCTGAAGGGCTGAACGGGCTAATGGTGAAGCCGCTCTACCAAGGCTTCAAGCTGATGAGCGCGGGCCCTGAGAACGGGCTGCGTAACGACTACGGCATCATGCTCCGCCAGCAGGAACTGCGCTTGGTACCTGCGCCGTAAGCCGACCGACCCGCGCACCAAGTGTTCCCTGCCTCGGCTACCCGATCGCCTCGTTCATGTCCGGCAACCCCACGCGCTGCAGCAGGCTGTAGTGGCTGCGCAATGCACCGATGAGCGTGGGGTTCACCTGGTACTTCAGTCCGAACTCCTCGGCGGTCCGCTGCACGATGGGCGATAGCGCAGGGTAATGCACATGTGCCACCCGCGAGAACAGGTGGTGCTCGATCTGGTAGTTGAGGCCGCCCACGTACCAGCTCAGCAGCTTGTTCTTCGGGCTGAAGTTCACCGTGGTCTGCAGCTGGTGGATGGCCCAATCGTTGTCGATCACACCATGTGCGTCCGGCAGGGGATGGTCGGTGCCTTCCACCGAGTGCGCCAATTGGAACACCAAGGTGAGGATCATGCCGGCCACCATGTGCATCAGCAGGAATCCGGTGACCACCTGCCACCACGCCAGGCCCAGTGCGATCGGCAGCGCAATGACCACGGCGAAGTACATCACCTTGAGGGCGATGATGCGCACCAAGGTCCGGTTCCGTTGCTCGGGCTTGCCCGCGTCGGTTCCGTTGGCCCCGAACTGCGCGAACTGGACCAGGTCCTTGGCCACCACCCAGTACAGAGTAAGCAGGCCGTAGAAGAAGGTGGCGTAGAACCACTGGAAGCGATGGTACCACTTCGCCTTTGTGTGCGGGGAGAACTTCAGCACCAACCGGTCCTGGATGTCCTCATCCACGTGGGTGATGTTGGTGTAGGTGTGGTGCAGGATGTTGTGTTGCAACTTCCAGTTGTGGGTGCTGCCGCCGCAGAGGTTGAGGGTGTGCCCCAACCACCAGTTGAC
>JALOLX010000229.1 GCA_025455765.1 Flavobacteriales bacterium
AACTTCCTGGTGGCGTACAACGTGAACCTCAACACCACCAGCACCCGCCGCGCCAATGCGATCGCTTTCGACATCCGCGAAGCAGGCCGCAAGGTGAAGCAGGCCGATGGTTCCGAAGTACAGGTACCCGGCAAGCTCAAGGCCGTGAAGGGCATCGGCTGGTACATCGAAGAGTACGGCGTGGCCCAGCTCTCGCTCAACCTCACCGATATCACCGTCACGCCCGTGCACATCGCCTTCGACGAGGCCTGTGCATGCGCGGCTGAGCGTGGCATCCGTGTCACGGGAAGCGAGCTGGTGGGACTCATCCCCAAGCAGGCGCTGTTGGATGCGGCCGACCACTACCTCGCCCGTCAGCAGCGCAGCCTGGGCATTCCCGAGCGCGAGAAGATCAAGATCGCCGTAAAATCGCTCGGCCTCGATGACCTCGGGCCCTTCGACCCGCAGAAGAAGGTGATCGAGTACATGCTCGAGGACGCCAGCAATGAACGGCTGGTGCGCATGGACCTGAAGCGCTTCACCGAAGAGACGGCCAGCGAAAGCCCGGCACCTGGTGGGGGCAGTGTGGCCGCCTATGTGGGCGCCCTCGGGGTGGCTCTGGGTACCATGGTGGCCAACCTCAGCGCACACAAGCGCGGCTGGGACGAGCGCTGGGAGGAGTTCAGCACCTGGGCCGCCAAAGGGGAAGTGCTGCGCAATGAGCTGCTCTTCCTGGTGGACGAGGACACCCGCGCCTTCGACCGCATCATGACCGCGATGGGACTGCCCAAAGGCAGCGACGAGGAGAAGGCTGCGCGCAAGGCGGCCATGCTCGAAGCCACCAAAGGCGCCATCCGCACTCCGCTGCGCACCATGCAGGTATGCGTGGAGAGCATGGCGCTGATGCAGGCGATGGCCGCACACGGGTTGCCCGCCAGCGTGAGCGATGCGGGTGTGGGTGCCCTCTGCGCCCGTACCGGGGCCATCGGCGCCTACCTCAACGTGCGCATCAACTGTGCCGGTCTGGAGGATGAAGCCTTCCGGACCGAGGTCTTGCGCGAGGCGGAGGCCCTCAAGGCACGGGCAGAAGTGCTCGAAGCCGAGGTGATGCAGGCCACCCTCGCCAAGGTGTGACCGGCGCCGTTCCTCAAGGGGGGACAACATCCCCAGCCCCTTGCACGTATACTTGACGTGGGCCGAACCCATGAGCGTCAGGGATACATACCGTTTGGTGCTGCGCCGGATGCTGTACTTCTTCCCGCTGCAACTGCTGTTGCTGCACCTGAAGAAGAACCACCTGTTGCTGCTGATCTGGCTGCTGCTGTTCGGCTTCATCACCCGCACGCTCGGTGTGAAGTACGGCGTGCCCAACCTCTTCCTCTTCCCCGAGTACAGCGGCCAGGTGAGCTTCCTCTCCTATGCCATGATCGGCTTCGCGTTGGGTGGCTTCATCACGGCCTTCAACCTGTACACCTACACGATGCACGGGTACCGATTCCCGTTCATCGCCACCATCAGCAGGCCCTTCCTGAAGTTCAACGTGAACAATGGCCTGATACCGGCGCTCTTCATCCTCACCTACCTCTATTGCGCCGCACGTTTTCAGTACCAACAGGAACTGATCCCTGCAGGCCGCATCGTATGGCACCTCACTGGCTTTATCTGCGGGCTGCTCGGCTTCCTGGGTCTGGCACTGCTCTACTTCACGCGCACCAACACCGACATCTTCAAGCTGCTCGGCAAGGAGCCCGATGAACAACGCACGGCCGAGCCCCTGCTGGATATGCTCGCGCCCACACACACCGCGCCACCACATAACCGTCCGGAACAACGCAAGGCCTCGCGCTGGTTGCGCCGCCAACAGCGCAGCGAGAAGTGGCGCGTAGAGACCTACCTCAGCCCCCGTCTGCGCCTGATGCTGGCCCGCAGCAGCAGCCACTACGACCAGGAACTGCTCCGCGACATCCTCTGGCAGAACCACATCAACGGATCGATCTTCGAGGTGGTGCTGGTGCTGAGCTTCATCGCCCTGGGCGCCTTCAGCAGCCTGCCCGTGTTCTCCATACCGGCCGGTGCCAGCGCCTTCCTGCTCTTCACCATGCTGCTGATGATCTACAGCGCGCTGTTCAGCTGGCTGCAAGGGTGGACCGGCACCCTGCTCATCGCCCTGCTCATCGCGCTCAACCTGGTGAGCCACCGCACCGACCGCTTCCTTTCCGATGCGCAGGCCTTTGGCATCAACTACGAAGCACCTGCTGCGGTGTACGATCAGCCCACCATCCATGCCCTGGCCACCGACAGCAGCACCGCCGCACAGGACGCGCGCGCCATGGAGGTGACGCTGGATACCTGGCTGCAACGCAACAGCGCTTGGGCGGACAGCACGGGCAAGCCCCGCATGGTGCTCATCAACACCAGCGGTGGTGGCCTGCGCGCCATGTTGTGGACCGTGCGCTGCCTGCAAGCGGTGGACAGCCTGCTCGATGGGGAGCTCATGACGCGCTCCACCTTCATGAGCGGATCTTCTGGTGGCACCATCGGAGCCGCCTACTTCCGCCAGCTCTACCTGAACGACCTGGGCACGGGGGCCAGCGCGCGCAATGCACCCGCGGTGCTCGATGAAGTATCGGCGGACATGCTCAATCGCATCGGCTTCAGCTTCGTGACCAACGACATGTTCATCCGCTATCGACGGGTGCAGGACGGCGAACGGAGCTACGTTCGCGACCGCGGCAGTGCGTTCGAGGAAGGGCTGAACAGCAACACACGCGGGCTGCTCGACGTGCGGCTGAACGACCTCGCCGCCGTGGAGCGCGATGCCATCGTGCCCCACCTGGTCATGAGCCCCGTATCCATCAACGATGGGCGCCGCTTGGTGATCGCAACGCGGCCCATGGCCTTCCTGACGCGCATCGCGCCATCGTCACCGATGGTGTTGCACAGCCAGCCCGAGGCCATCGAGTACCAGCGCCTGTTCGCTGAACATGATCCCGGCGCGCTAAAGCTGACCTCTGCCCTGCGAATGAACGCCAGCTTCCCCTACATCAGCCCGGTGGTGACCCTGCCCAGCGAACCGCCCATGCGCGTGATGGATGCCGGAGGCCGCGACAATTACGGCTACCGCGCCACGCTCAGCTACCTCTACACGTTCCGCGAGTGGATCGCTGAGAACACCTCAGGCATTGTGCTCATTCAATTGCGCGACACCCAGAAGGACCTGGACGTTCAGGCCAGCAACGCCTCTCTCTTCGGCCGGCTGCTCGACCCACTGGGCAGCGTGTACGACAACTTCGTGCGCATACAGGACCAGGACTACGACCTGATGATGCAACAGGCCAGCGCCTGGATGCCCGTGCCCATGGAAGTGGTGGACCTGCAACTGCGGCATGGCGGCGATGCGGAACAGATCAGCCTGAGCTGGCACCTCACTGCCGTGGAACGCAGCCGAGTGTTGCGCAGCGTACACAGCCCCGAGAACCAGCGCGCCCTGCAGCGCATCGCCACACTCCTCAAAGGCCCGGTGGCGGTGCCTGTCGATGGAACGACACCAGCCCTGGCAGCGGATCTCGCTCCACCGTCCGCAGGGTCATCCCGTGGTCCAGCAGCACCTCGGTCAACCAGTCCTTGAAGCCCCAGGCCACCGATCCCGTGGCGCATACCTCGGCACGTTGGTCCAAGGTGAAGAAGGTCTTCAACAGGTCTGCCAACGCATGGAAAGGTGAAGAAGGTCTTCAACAGGTCTGCCAACGCATGGAAACGGGAGACCACCAGGCCGTGCACATAAGGCAGCTCGCGGTGCGGCAGCAATAGTCCGGTGTAGGCCGCTAAGGCCCTCGAAGGCGCTGTTGATCGGTACACCTCCGCAATGACCCGTTCCAAAGCCAACCCGTCAGGTCCAAGGAGCGCGAGGGCGGCGTCCTCCGGCATGCGGCGGTAGAAGACGTCCTGCAGCAACGCACGGCCCAGATCGGCGCCGCTGCCTTCATCACCCAGGATATAGCCCAGCGAGGGCATGGGGCGATGCAGGGTTCGACCATCGTCATCCCGGTACCCAGGATCAGCACAAGGCCAGGGCCGGACCCGCACAAGCCCAGGGCGGCACCATCCAGATCGCTCTGCACATCCACCACCGCCGAAGGGAACAAGGGAGCCAACACCTGTTGCATGCGCAGCTGCCGATCGGCTGCCCCGCACCCGGCACCATACACGAACAAGCGCCGTGCACCGAACGCCGCCGGACAATGCTGCACCACCTGTGCACGCACCCCGGCGATGAAGCCCTCTGCATCGCCGGCCACAGGATTGAAGCCTGGCATTCGGTCACCCTTCACCGGAAGGAGCACCTCAGGCCCATCCGTTGGCAGGTAGGCCCAGCGTGAGGAGGACCCGCCGATCTCGGCGATGAGCGTAGGCTCCATGGTCCGAAAGGTAGCGAGGTTGATCGGGCCAGGAGCGTTCTGGTGGTCCTTGGCCTCACGCGATCACTCGTCGCCGCGGCCTTCGAAAAGGTAACGGTTCGGGCTCACCAGTCCGTTCTTCACCGCATACATCACCACCGCAGCCGTGCTGTTCACGCCCAGCTTATGCATCACATTGCGGCGGTGGGTGGTCACCGTATGGGCGCTCAGGTTCAGTTGCTCGGCGATGCGCGTGTAGGACAAGCCTTCAGCGATCAACTGCACGATCTCGTTCTCGCGGGTGCTGAGGGTCACGGGCTCGCAGCTCAGGGGCTCGTGCTTGAAGCGCTCCACATCGAAGCCGGAACGCTTCAAGTGGTCCACGATCTTCCCGCAGAAGAACTTGTCACCATCAGCGGTCTGCAACACCGCATCGATGACCTCCTCCACCCCGCAATCCTTCTTGATATAACTGGTCACCCCGGCCCTGATGGCGCTCATCAAAGCTGCTGTGGACGGATCGGGCGTGATGGAGACGAACCGGGTGCGCTTCGAGCGCTTCAAACCATCGCGAATGCTGCGCGCCGTGAACCCCTCAGCCATGTGGTCGATCAGGACCACATCAGGATGGTAGCGCACCAAGAGCGCCTGCAACTCGATATCGTCCCGTGCCACCCCCACCACGTCCACCCGCTCCACCTCCGAAAGGACAGTGCGCAGGCCGATGATGGCCAGCTCGCCGTGGTCGGCTATGAGGGTGCGGATGCGCATCAGCTTATTTGGAACGATTCCAGATAGGCGCAAAGGTAGGCCTGTAGAACGCTCCACCCCTCACAAGTTGTTCACGTCTGTTCGTTCAGCGATCGGGTACCGGCGTCCATCCTGCGCGGCAAGGGTGTTCGGGAATACCGCCGAGGCCTCGGCCAGCAAGGCCTGCTCGCTCTTGTAGCGCGAAGAGAAGTGCCCGAGGAGCAGCTGTCCCACTCCCGCCTCCCGGGCCAGCGTGGCCGCCTGGGCCGCCGTGCTGTGCATGGTCTCCCGGGCGCGACCGATGAGCTGCTCGGTAAAGGTGGCCTCGTGGTATAACAGGTCAACGCCGTGCAGAAAGGGAATGAGCTCCGGTTCGTAGGCGGTATCGCTGCAGAACGCATAGCTGCGCGGTGGCGGTGGCGGCAAGGTGAGCAGCTCGTTCGCCACCACGCTGCCGTCAGCGCGCTCAAGGTCGGCACCCTGCTTCACCGCATCGCGCAGGTAATGGGGGATCTCGGCCACCCGATCCTTCCGCAGACCGCGTGGCGCCGGCTGCTCCTTGAACAGGAAGCCCGTGGTGGGGATGCGGTGACGCAGGGCCAGGGCGACGACCTCCAACCGGTGATCCGTATGCACGACCGTGCCGCTGACATCCGGGTTCACATGCACCTGCAATGGATACCGCAAGTAGGTCTCCGAGGCCCGCAGCTGGATATCGATGATGCCCTTCAACGGAGCAGGCCCATGGACATGCAGCGGTGCCTTTCTGCCCATCAGGTGCATGGAGCTGATCAGTCCTTGCAGGCCCAGGTAATGATCGCCGTGCAGGTGGCTGATGAAGATGCGTTCGATGCGCAGGAAATTGATGCCTTGGGCACGCAAGCGCTCCTGGGTGCCTTCCCCACAATCGATGAGGTAAAGGCCCTCATGCACATTGAGCAGCTGTGCTGTAGGATAGCGACCGCGCGCCGGGAGTGCAGCCCCGGTGCCCAGGGTGATCAGTTCGAAGCGGCGCATGGATGAGGAACGAACAAGCCCCTGACCACCGCGGCGGACAGGGGCTTGCACACGTTGAACAAGGTCAGCGGTTCAGCACCAGACGACCGGTCTGCACGGTCTTGCCTGAACTGATCTGATAGAGGTACACACCCGAGGCAAGGTCCTGGGCCTCGAAAGGCACCCGGTTCGCACCTGCCTTGCCCGCCACACTGCGCTCCCAACGCTGGGCGCCCAGGAGGTCGAACACCTTGATCTCCACCGTGCCACTGCGGGCCAGATCGAACTCGAAGGTGGTGCGAACCGTGAAGGGATTCGGTACGGTACGGACTTGGGCGAGGCTGGCCGTAACCGGACCTTCGATGCCCGTGTTCACATCGTTGATAATGATGCGGTAGCCCCCGAAGCTGTATGGCACGGAAAGCACGTTACCGAAGATGGACGCATGTGCCAGCACGTTCAAGGTGAGGGGGAACGTGCCCACTTCTGTAGGCGTACCGCTGACCACTCCACAGCCCAGCACGCCTGTGAGGTACGTGCAGAAGGCTGGCGTTTGCGAATTGCACGAGATGGAGAGACCGGAAGGAAGTCCCGTGATACCAACGAAGCTAACGGAGTCGATCACCAAGCCCGCAAAATCCGGATCGACCAGGCCTGCTTCCGAGGGTACGATCAGGTTCAGATCTTGGAAATACGCAGCACCCAAGGTACCGGGCATGAAGTTCTCCGTGGTATCAGGCCACACACCGAAGACACTGTCCGCATACAGCGGGTTGGGGGTGCAGGGTTGCGCCAAAGCCGCAGTGGCCACAGCGAAGGATACAGCGAGCGTAAGGGTTCTTAGCATGGGCTCAGTTTTCCTTGTTGACGTCCTTTTCGATCTCCTCCATGTAGAGCAGGTCCACTGCTTCGGCCAGACCCGATGAATCGCAGTAGCGCGTGGCCGTGAGGTCGATGATCACGTTGCGCACGTTCGTCTTGTTCAAATAGACCAGTTCGCTCTTCAGCTCAGGCGCGCAGGTGGTGTCCAGTTTGTCCACGTTGCTGGTGACCAGCGTGTAACGGCCTTTATCCTCGATGGTGAAGTTCATGGTGCGTTGGCTTCCGGTCAAAGATAGTCAGCGGATCCAATGTGAACGTCCCCCCGGAACGCCGTCTTCAACAGCCTATCGTGGAATACGCGCGGCGAGCAAGTACAGCACTGCCATCCTCACCGCAACGCCGTTCTCCACCTGGTCCAGGATGATGCTGTTGGCGTGGTCCGCCACTTGCGTGGTCACCTCCACCCCCCGGTTGATGGGTCCGGGATGCATGATCACCACCTCCTTGCCGATGCGCTCGTAACGCTCCAGGTCCAAGCCATAGAGCATGGCATACTCGCGCAGGCTCGGGAAGTTGGCGATGCCGTCGCCCCCCTGCCGTTCCAACTGGATCCGCAGCATGTTCGCCACATCGCACCAGCGCAGGGCCTTGTCCAGGTCGTGCTCCACCTTCACCCCCAAGGAGGTGATGTAGCGGGGCATCAAGGTGGTGGGCCCACAGAGCATCACCTCGGCACCCAGCTTCTGCAGGCACAGGATGTTGCTCAAGGCCACGCGACTGTGCAGGATATCACCCACGATGAGGACCTTCACACCCTTCACCCGACCGAGCTTCTCGCGGATGCTGTAAGCGTCCAGCAGGGCCTGCGTGGGATGCTCGTGGGTGCCATCGCCAGCGTTGACGATCCGGGCCTTCACATGGCGGCTCAGGAACACGGCGGCTCCCGGATCGGGGTGGCGCATCACCACCATGTCCACCTTCATGGCCAGGATGTTGTTCACCGTGTCCACCAAGGTCTCGCCCTTGCTCACACTCGAGCCCGAGGCTGCGAAGTTGACCACGTCCGCACTGAGCCTGCGCTCGGCCAGCTCGAAGCTCACCCGCGTGCGCGTGCTGCTCTCGAAGAAGAGGTTGGCGATGGTGATGTCGCGCAGGCTGGGCACCTTCTTGATGGGACGGTTGATGACCTCCTTGAAGCCATCGGCCGTGCGGAAGATGAGCTCGATATCGGCGGCAGTGAGGTCGCTGATGCCGAGCAGGTGTTCGGTACTGAGCTGATCGCTGGGGTGCTGCTGGCTCATGCTTCGTTGCTGTCCAAGGTCACGCGGTCGGCGCCATCATGCTCCCGCCATTCCACGGTCACGCGCTGGCCCGCGATGCTGTCCACCCACTTGCCCACATAGTCGGGCTGGATGGGCAGTTCGCGGCTGAAGCGCCGGTCGATGAGCACCAGGAGCTGCACGGCGCTGGGGCGGCCGAAGGCGAGCAGCGCATCGAGGCCGGCACGGATGCTCCGCCCGGTGTAGAGCACATCGTCCACCAGCACCACCTTGCGCTCATCGAGGCTGAAATCGAGCTCAGTGGCCGAGGGTGCGGCCGGGCTGGACCGGTGGCGGAAGTCGTCGCGGTGGAAGGTGATATCGAGCTCGCCGTAGGCCAGGTGCTCGGCACCCAGGATGCGGTGGAGCTCACTCCGCAGCCGCCGGGCGAGGAGCACACCGCGGGGTTGCAGGCCTACCAGGGCCACACCGCGCAGGTCCCCATGGTCCTCGATCAGCTGATGGCACAGCCGCTCCACGGTGAGCCCGAAGGCCACGCTCGTGAGGAGGGTCTGCTGCGCCATCGGCAGCGAAGATACCGCTTGGTGGATCGGCCCCAAGCAAGCAGCCCGGCCACCTTGCGGGGACCGGGCTGCACAGCGTTCAGCAGAGTGCCTTACTCGGCGTCCTCTTCCTTCTTGCCTTTGGAAGCACGCTCGTTGCTTTCCATCTGGCTCTTCAGGTTGCTCAGCACGCTCAGGTCGCCCAGGGTGCTCTTCTCCACTTTGTCGTTGATGGCCTTCACTGCGCTGCCACCGGCAGGGGCGTCCTTGCGGGCCGCGCTGCGCTTGGCGGGTGCCGCCTCGATCGGCTCTTCACCCTCCTCGAAGGTACGGGTGTGGCTCAGCACGATGCGACGCGCCTCGGCATTGAACTCCAACACCATGAAGGGAAGCTTCTCTTCCAGCTCGGCCTTGCTGCCGTCGGCCTTCTTGAGGTGCTTCACGCTCACGGTGCCTTCCACGCCGTAGGGCAGGCTCACCACGAAGTTCTGACCGGCACGGCCGGTGAGGGTGCCTTCGTGCACGCTGCCCGGGGTGAACACACCTGCGAACACTTCCCAGGGGTTCTCCTCCACTTGCTTGTGACCGAGGCTCAGGCGGCGGTTCTCCTTGTCCACTTCCAGCACCACCACTTCCAGCTCATCACCCACGTTGCAGAACTCGCTGGGGTGCTTGATGCGCTTGGTCCAGCTGAGGTCGCTGATGTGGATGAGGCCGTCCACGCCCTCCTCCAGCTCGGCGAAGATGCCCCGAAGTGGGTGAAGTTGCGCACCTTGGCGGTGTGCTTCGAGCGCATCGGGTACTTGAACTCGATGTCCATCCAGGGGTCCTGGCTGAGCTGCTTCATGCCCAGGCTCATCTTGCGCTCTTCGCGGTCGATGTTCAGGATCACGCAGTCGATCTCCTGGCCCTCCTTCAGGAAGTCCTTCGGGCTGCGCAGGTGCTGGCTCCAGCTCATTTCGCTCACGTGCAGCAGGCCTTCCACGCCGGGGGCCACTTCCACGAAGGCGCCGTAATCGGTGATCACCATCACCTTGCCTTTCACCTTGTCGCCAGCGTTCATCTCGGCGCTCAGTGCATCCCAGGGGTGCGACTGCAGCTGCTTCAGACCAAGGGCGATGCGCTTCTTCTCGTCGTCGAAGTCCAGGATCACCACGTTGATCTT
>JALOLX010000230.1 GCA_025455765.1 Flavobacteriales bacterium
TCGACCACGTCGCCCAAGCCGAAAGGACCAAGGACCGTGATGCCCGTCCCAATACCGGCTTCGCTTTGAAGCCCACCGCCGTTCACGTTGTAGTTGAGGTTGATGGTGGAGCCATCCCCCGTTGAAAGCACATCCACTTCCAAGGACCATTGCTGGTTCTCGCAATCTTGTACGATCTCATACGTGGTCTGCGGATAGGTGCAGTTCAAGCAGTTCACTTCCCAGTTCCACTGTGTAGTCGCTCCACTTTGGCAGCTACCGAACCCATCGGAGGTCATCTCCATGAAAATGGAGCCCGTGGTGGAGATCACGAAAATGGTGCTCAGGTCGCCAGAAGCCGGAGTGTTCTGGTAGACCAGTGTACCCGTGTTGTCGACGCCATCGTAGATACGCAGTGCGTCGCCAAAGGTCTGAATGGTGCCACCCGTAAAATACAGAATGAGCGATCCAGAACCGGCTGATTGATACAACCAGGAACGGCTATCGTTGACATCATAACAGTAATCGAAGCCTAACGGAGCACCGCCGCAACCGACCAGGACCGGACAGTTGGAGAACAGTTCAAGGACGCCAAAGTCGAGGTTGCACAGCGGATTGCTCTCGTGCTCGATGAGAAGAGAAACTTCATCACCAAAAAAGAAGGGCCCGAGCTGATAGGTACCTGCTCCAACCCCAGCCAGCACATCCTGCGCACCGAACACCTCCCAGACGATATTGACCGTGGAACCAGAGCCCGTCCCAACAACCTCCACATCAATAAAGAATTCCGCGAAGTCGCAATTCTCAGTATACGTCCAGGTCGCCGCTGGAGGTAGACAGGTGATGTCCGTTACCGTCGAAACAAAACAGTCGGTTTCGGTTGCACAGTTCTCATCCACATTCCAGTGAGGGAAAAGGTCGCTGGCATCTACTGCCGTGTACTCCACCGGAGCGAATCCTTGAGCTACTACAGGCCCGTTAAATGTCCCGCTGCGCAAGGTTATGTATGTCGGTACCGATGCATCGAAGCGGTATGGTGTACCAGCAACGATGCCCGTTACAGCGGAATACTCCGTATGGTAACTGCACTGTGCTATTGTGGTTGGAAAACCAACAGTGGTAACGGTTGTCGGGACTCCAGGGAACTGGTTGGCGTTCTGGCAGTTCCCCTGCCCATTGGCCACGTTCGAAAGGCCCATGCTCGAGAGCAAGAGCGCACTGTAGATCACGTGTCGCATTCGTGTCATGCTTGATCGTTGTGTTGGATCGGAAGGATCGGAGCGAAGATAGCATTTCGCTCCACCGCCACACAACTTACTTCCCCACCGCCCCCTGTTCAGAGATCTGGCGATATCGTGATCCTACCGCCTCGAAAGCCTTTTTGCGGCTCCCCAGGTGGTCCACGATGCTCCAAGAGGGCCCCGGCCAACAGTCGTTCAGCTGCCATAGTAAGGTACCCATGCAGCGGGGGTGAGCTGCCCAATGTGCATCGATTGTGCATCGATGGCCAGGCCGTAGCCCTTGGCCTGCACCGCTTGGGTGGCTTGAATGAAGGCCCCCAAGGTGAGCGGACGTTCTCCAAGTTCTTCCCCGATCCGATCGAACAGGGGCTTGTCCGTCCGGTAACTGAGCTGCCGCCTGGCCAGCGCTGCGCTGCCGAGCACGAGGTCCTCCGGTGCGAGGTAACGGGCCAGCGTGGTACTGTCCGGATAGCTCTGGAAGCCGTACTCGCTCATGAAGCGCCCCACGTTACGGGTGTAGCTGGCCAGGCTACTGTCCGCGTGCCATACCCCCCAATAGTGCAGGTCGCCGTTGCGCAATCCGGCTGCGTTGCCCCAATTACTGAGTGGACTGCTGGGGGTGTACGGGAATGGTGCGGTCCACCGGGCCAGGCTGTCGTGAAAGAAGGCCAGGTGGTCGTTCCGAACAGCCGCACTATCCTGACCATGCAGGCCATAGCGTTGCTGCCAACCCCAGTTGGACCAGGCCACATCCAGCTCATTGTTCCCGCAGAACACGGCCAGACAGGGGTGTGCGCCGATGCGCTCCACCTGCTGGCGGACCTCTTCGTGCGCGTTGGCCAGAAAGGCGCTGTCGCCAGCGGGCACCATGTAACCGAACATCAGGTCCTGCCACACGAGGATGCCGGCAGTGTCGCACGCGTGGAAGAAGGCTTCAGGGGGATACACGCCCCCCGACCACACCCGTACCATGTTCATGTGTGCATCGGCCATGTGCCGCACCAAGGCCACCCACGCGCTATCCCCCCCCCGTGGCAGGAACACATCCGGTGGCACGATGTTGCAGCCACGCATGAAGATGGGGCGCTCATTGATGATGAACTGGAACCGTTCTCCAATGGTGTCCCGCCCCTGGTCGAGCGTGATGGTGCGCAGCCCGATGGTGCGTTCGTACACCACCTGTTCGTGGCCCGATGAAGTCGCCACCAGCCGAAGTTGATGCAGCCGCTGTGGTCCACTGCCCCGTGGCCACCAACGTTCATTCGCTGATACGTCCACGGTCCATTCAGCTGTGCGATCCGCTGTGTTGCGTACTGTGCGCTTCTCCACCAGGCGGCCGTTCCACCAGAGCTGCATGCGCCCGCTCGAAGTGGGCATGTTGGTCCATTCTGGCTTGATCGACACGCGGATGTGCTGCCCCATCGGTTTGGTCGTAACGCTGGCAGTGAGGGCCGGACCGCCTTGGTCAAGCTCCAGGTACACGGGGCGCCATATGCCGGTGGTGGCCAGGCGGGGTGCGAAGTCCCAGCCGAAGCTGAAGGCCGCTTTTCGCACGAAGGGCGCCAGGCCGCTGGTGTCGCTGTCATGGGGCAATACCTTCCCATAGCGGGTGCGGAGCGCTTCTGCACCTTTTGCCACCGGCGTGAACCGTACCTCCAGCAGGTTCGCGCCTGCACGTAAATGACCGTTGGCAGCGAACCGCCATTGGCGGAACATATTGTCCGCGTTGCCGATGACCTGGCCGTTCAGAATGATGGTGGCGTAGGTGTCCAGCCCGTCGAAGCCCAGGGTTGCGGCCTTGCAGGCCATTTCTTGTTCAGTGACTGAGAAGGTACAGCGATAGGTCCAGGTGCGCTGCTCCACCCATTGCACGCTATCGATGTTGTTGCCCACGAACGGATCGGGGATGATGCCGGCAGCGAGCAGATCGGTATGCACCAGGCCGGGTACCACAGCGGGGATGCTGATGCCGTCGGCCTCGCTGTGTATCTGCCAATCATCGTGGAGGGTGCGCAGCAAGGGTTGCGCGTGAAGGCCCATTCCCACGGCGATGCCCGCCACCAGTATCCCTGTTCTCATCGCAGTCCAGCGTTGACAAGGGCGTTGAGCACTCCTTCGATGCGCTTGAGGTCTGCAGTGACACTGGCATTCGTTGCAGCCGGGTCGGTGCTGAGCAGCGGCACCTGGTCGTGCTGCTGTATCCAGCGCTGGGCCGAGAAGTGGACCTCTCCCACCCCACTGCGTTCGACGATCTCCACCACGTTGTCCGGGCGTATGCCACCGGCTGCTGCGATCACGATGGAGGAATGTGCAGTGGTCAGCTTGCGCAGGGTACGGACACCTTCCAGCGCTGTAGGGGCACCACCGGACGTAAGGATGCGGTCCACACCAAGTTGGACACTTTGGTCCGCAGCGGTCAATGGATCGCGAGCATGGTCGATGGCGCGATGAAGGCTGAGCTCAAAGCCGTTGGTGGATGACCTGATGCCCACCATCAAGGCAGTATCGATCGTGCCATCCGGGCGCAGCCCTCCGGTCACAACGGACGCACCATCCCGTGCGAATCGTTCCACGTCAAGGAGCAGCGCTTCCCGTGTGGGTCCCTCATAGACGAAGGTGCCTGGGACGGGGCGCACCAGTACGCGCACCGGGATGGCGCAATGGGCTTGAACGGCCTTGAACAGCCCCCATGATGGCGTGAGGCCGCCGCTCCCCAGCCAGGTGCACAGCTCCAACGAATCCACGCCGGTGCTGGCCGCAACAAGCGCCTCTTCGATGCTGGTGACACAGACCTCCACCCGGACTCCCATGGGGCCAATGTACACCCTGCTCGCGAAGGGTGCCGGGTCCTGGCGTAACCAAGGGCGTGTGCTTTCGTAGAACGCCAGCATGCGCGCTCTCCCGGTCCTTTATTCGGTGCTCCTTTTGCTCGTTCTGGTCCTACGGCCCGGCTCAGCCACGGCCAGCTGGTCCGATGGGGAGTTGACGAGCGGTCTTGTCAGCGCGCGCAACAGCCTGAAGGAGGCGGTACGAAGCGGTGATCCGAAGAAGGAACACGAAGCCCTTCGCGCCTTGCTCAGCTCTGAGTTGAAGTATGGTGCCCGGGAGGAAGTGCTACGGACCGCCCTGCGTGCGTTGGACCTATCCCGCAAGTTGGGTGATCCGCGCTTGATCACGGAAGACCTCTGGTCCGTAGCAGAAGCCTTCGCACGGAGCGGGCAGTACGCCAAAGCGGTACGTGAAGGACGCAATGCGTTGGCCTTTTCCACCTCGCTGAACGACGCAGAGGTGCATGCCCGCTTGGTGAACGGGGTGATCGACCTGTTGCTCGAAAGTGGCGATAGCGATGGTGCCGAGCGGTTGATCCGCGAAGTGAAAGAACTGCCCAGGTTCAAGAACGATGCAGTGCTTCAGGCGAAGATCGATGTGGACCAGGCCCGGGTGTTGCAGGCCCGAGGGCGCTTGGGCGATGCATTGGTGTTGCTTTCTCAGGCACAGCGTGTGTTGGATCCCGTTGAGCATCACGCTGAACTGTTCGAGCTACTGGCCACGCGGGTGAACCTGCTCCTGAACATGGGACGTCCGGCAGATGCTGCGCGTTCGCAGGCGGACATCCGCAACCTGGTCCAGACCTCCAAGGATGCGCTCGAGCATGCCCAGGCGGTCAGGCTTGAACACGCTGTGGCCATGGCCCAAGGCGATGAGCATCGGGCCCTCACCACGTTGTTGCGCATCAAGCAGATGGATGACTCGCTCCGTGCCGTGGAGGACGCCACGGCCATTGCGGTGCTTCAGGTGCTGCATGATGTGGAGCAGCGGGAGGTGGACAATGCCGC
>JALOLX010000013.1 GCA_025455765.1 Flavobacteriales bacterium
ATTCCACGCCTACCTCACTGCGGCCCGTGAACAGGTGACCACTACGCATGGCCGCGGTCTGTTCGTGGACCTGCACGGACACGGCCACCAAGTGCAGCGCTTGGAGCTGGGCTATCTGCTCTATGAAGATGAACTAGCCTGGAGCGATGCTCAGCTCAACAGCACGCAGGCCATCAACTGGAGCAGCCTGCGGCATCTGGCCACCAACAACCAGCAGGACTTGGACCACGCTGATCTTCTCCGTGGCCCGCAGGCCTTGGGCACCCGTCTTGCGGAACGGGGCTACCCGAGCGTTCCCAGCCAGCAGGACCCGTTCCCCTTACCCGGCCAGCCCTATTTCAGCGGCGGGTACAACACGGTGGAACATTCCAGCTACCTGGGCGGCAGCGTCGATGGCGTGCAGGTGGAGTGCAACTTCTCTGGGGTGCGTGATACCGGCACCAACCGCACCCGCTTCGCTGACAGCCTGCGCGTGGCACTGGAGGAATACCTCACCGCGCACTTCTTCGGAGATCAGCACTGGCTCATGTGCAGTCCTACCGCGTTGGTGGAACGACCGATAGAGGATGAACTGCACATCGCACCGACGCTGGTAGTGGATCTTCTGCACCTGACCCTGCCGCCGGACGCGCAGTGGCTGGCCGTGATGGATGTGCAAGGCCGAACAGTGCGGGAATGGTCATCGCCAGCTGGCCGAGCCACGCTGGACCTGAGCGGGATACCGCCGGGCACCTACACCGCCGTGCTGCAACGGGCCGAAGGAGCCATGCAGCGACGGCGCTTCGTGAAACAATGACCTCCCCTCCAGGCGCTGGGATCCCACGCTGGATCGTGGACGAAAGGTGACGCGCCGCCCCCAGCCCGTACCGCACCTCGTACCTTCGCGGCGCCAACCGAACGCCCCATGAACGTCGCCACCACCAAGAAGGTCCACAACTACAGCGCAGGGCCTTGCATCCTTCCCCAGGAAGTGTTCCAGCAGGCCGCTCAGGCCATCCTCGACTTCGAGGGCAGCGGCCTCAGCATCCTGGAAATGAGCCACCGCAGCAAGCCCTTCGAGGCCGTGATGGCCAAGGCGCAGGGACTGGTGAAGGAACTGCTCGGTGCGCCCGAACACTACCAAGTGGTGTTCCTCGGCGGCGGCGCCAGCCTCGGCTTCCACATGGTGCCGTTGAACTACATGAAGGTGGGCGGCAAGAGCGCTTATGTGAACACCGGTGAGTGGGCCACGCGCGCCATCAAGGAGAGCAAGCTGGTGGGCGACACCCAGGTGCTGGCCAGCAGTGAGGACAAGAACTTCAGCTACATCCCCAAAGGCTTCCAAGTGCCGGCCGATGTGGACTACTTCCACTTCACCAGCAACAACACCATCTTCGGTACGCAGTACAAGCAGTTCCCGAAGAGCGCCGCACCGCTGATCTGCGATATGAGCAGCGACATCTTCAGCCGCCCGGTGAACGTATCCGACTTCGCGTTGATCTATGGCGGCGCCCAGAAGAACATGGGCCCAGCCGGTGCCACCGTGTACCTCTTCGATCCCGAGCGACTGGGCCATACAGGCCGGAAGTTGAGCCCCATGCTCGACCTGAAGAACCACGGCTCCAAGGAAAGCATGTACAACACACCGCCGGTGTACGCCGTGTACGTCAGCATGCTCACCCTGGAGTGGATCAAGAAGATGGGTGGCGTGCAGGCCATGGAGCGTCGCAATGCAGAGAAGGCCGCTCTGTTGTACAACGCCATCGACCGCCTGCCGCTGTTCAATGGCACTGCCGCCGTGGAGGACCGCAGTGTGATGAACGCCACCTTCGTGCTGAACGATGCCGCCTTGGAACCTGCCTTCGACGCCCTGTGGAAGGAGGCTGGCATCAGTGGGATCCGGGGCCATCGCAGCGTAGGTGGTTACCGCGCCAGCATGTACAATGCACTGCCCATCGAGAGCGTCCAGGTGCTGGTGGATGTGATGGAGCACTTCGCCCAAAAGAACGCTTGACCCATGCGTATACACGCCAATGATGGACTGGCCGCCAGCGCGGTGGCTGCGTTGAAGGAAGAAGGCTTCACGGTGACCACGGACAACGTGCCACAGGAAGCGCTGGCCGACCATGTGAACAAGGAGAAGATCGATGTATTGCTCGTGCGCAGCGCCACCAAGGTGCGCAAGGACCTCATCGATGCCTGCCCGGGGCTGAAGCTCATCGGCCGTGGCGGTGTTGGCCTCGATAACATTGATGTGGTGCATGCCAAGAGCAAGGGCATTCCGGTGATCAACACCCCCGCTTCCTCATCCATCTCGGTGGCCGAACTGGTGATGTCGCACCTGTTCACCCTGATGCGCAGCCTGCACCTTTCCAACCGGCGCATGCCTGCCGAAGGGGCCACCAACTTCAAGTCGTTGAAGAAGGAGTATGAGAAAGGCTTCGAACTGCGTGGCAAGACCCTCGGCGTGATCGGATTCGGTCGCATCGGCCAATGGACCGCCCGCTATGCGCTCGGCTGTGGCATGCGCGTATTGTATGTGGACAACCACGCGACCGCTGAGGCGCTGGAGCTGGAGATCGGTGGCGTGAGCGTGCGCGTACCCGTGAAGATGGTGAGCCTGCGCGAGCTGCTGGAGCAGAGCGATGCCGTGAGCCTGCATGTGCCGGCCCAGAAGGATGGTCGTCCTGTGCTGGGCGCCACCGAGCTGGGCTGGATGAAGAACGGCGCCGTGCTGGTGAACACCGCCCGTGGTGGCAGTGTGGACGAGGACGCCTTGCTCGAGGCGTTGAAGAGCGGCAAGCTGCGCGCGGCCGGGCTCGATGTCTTCGTGAACGAACCTGAACCGCGCGCCGATATCCTGGCGCAGGCGAACATCAGCCTTACCCCACACATCGGCGCTGCCACGGCAGAAGCACAAGGTCGTGTGGGTGCCGAACTGGTGGACCAGATCATCAGCTGGCGTGAGAGCGCACAGGTGAAGGGATGATCGAGCTGCGGCCCTTCCGTGCCTGGCGCCCCACGGCGGACAAGGCCCACCTGGTGGGGTCACGCTCCTACATCTCCTATTCCAAAGAAGAGCTTGCGGACAAGCTGGCGGGTAACCCGTACACCTTCCTGCACGTCATCCACCCCGAAGAGAGCTCGCATCACCAGGGTACACGGGCCGAGCGCTTCGATCGCATCCGCACCGCCTTCAAGGGCTTCTGCGACGAGGGCATCCTGGAGCGCGATCCTGAGCCCTGCATCTACGTGTACGAGCAACGGATGCGGGGCGGCGTGTCGCGCGGCATCATCGCCGGGGTGAGCAATGCCGCCTACCGCGATGGACGCATCAAGGTCCATGAACAGACCCTCACCGCGCGCGAGAACCTTTTCGCTGAATACCTCGCACACACCGGCATCAACGCCGAGCCGGTGCTCCTCTGCACGCCGGACGGCACCGATTGGCCCGCCTTGCTCGAACCCATCGCGGCCACCCGCCCCGACCAGGACTTCACCACCACCGACCGCGTGCGCCATCGCCTGTGGGCCGTGAGCGATGCCTTGGTACGGAAGCGCTTGCAGGAGGCCTTTGCGCATGTGCCGGCACTGTACATCGCTGACGGACATCACCGCATGGCATCCAGTGCACGCCTGTCCGAACAGACCGGCTCCACGGACGTGGATCCGCAAGCCTGGTGCCTGGCGTTCATCGTACCCAAGCCCGATCTGCACATCTACAACTTCGACCGTGTCGTGGTCGATCTCGGGGACGATGCGCGTGCGTCCGTCCTGGACCGGCTCCGCTCCGAATTCGGGTTGGTGGCCTGCGCTGGACCTGAAGCGGCCCCTGGCGTGGTCGGTGTGCATTGCAGCGAAGGCTGGTTCCGTTTCGCCCTGGCGCCGGTGTTCAGCGACGATCCTGTGGCACAGCTCGACGCCGATCGCCTGAGCGTGCAGGTGCTTGGTCCGCTGCTGGGCATCACCGATCTGCGCAGCGATCCCCGCATCCGCTTCGTTCCGGGTGCCGATGGTGTGCAGCCGCTGCAGAAGGCATGCAGCGTTCCAGGCAGGATGGGCTTCCACCTGCACCCCGTGGACTTCGCAGCGCTCAAAGCGGTGGCAGACACCGGTGGTACCATGCCCCCCAAGAGCACTTACATTGAGCCCAAGCTCCGCAGTGGTCTGGTCATCTACTCGCTGGAGGATGCCTGAACGGACCACCCTCGCGGAACGCTATGCCGCTATGCGGAGCAGCCTTCCGCCCCATGTGAACTTGGTGGCGGTAAGCAAGACCCGCAGTGCCGAAGAGGTGCGTGCCTTGTACGACCTGGGCCAGCGTGCGTTCGGTGAGAACTATCCGCAGGAACTCCGCGAGAAGCAGCCCCTGCTGCCGACTGATATCGAATGGCACTTCATCGGGCATTTGCAGCGGAACAAGGTGAAGTACATCGCGCCCTTCATTCACCTGATCCACAGTGTGGACGGGCCGGAGTTGTTGGATGAGATCCATAAGCGCGCGGTGGCGGTCAACAGGCGCATCGGTGTCCTGGTACAAGTGCACATTGCGCAGGAAGAGACCAAACATGGGCTGGACCTCGAGGAGGCACGCGCACTGGTGCAGCACTGGGATCCCGTACGCTGGAGCGCTTTGGAGCTGCGTGGAGCGATGGGGATGGCGAGCAACACGGAAGATGCGGCGCAGGTGGCCCGCGAGTTCACCGCACTGAGCCACTTGTTCCAGGCGCTGAAGAACGAAGTGGGTGCTGAACATCCGCGCTTCGACACCCTGAGCATGGGCATGAGCGGGGATGCCCCCATTGCGATCGCCGCCGGAAGTACGCTGGTGCGGGTGGGCACCGCCCTGTTCGGTCCGAGAACCTGACAGGCAACCCGCGAACAGAATTCACGTCTACCGTGTACCTTGCAAGCATAATTCGCGGAACCCCATGCGCGGAACTTTACTTTTTTCGTTGACCTTGCTTGGTGCAGGCTCAGCGTTGGCACAGCGTAATCTGGAGATCGGCATCAGCCCGGTGGTCACTCACTACCACGGCGATCTGGGCAACTACGACCGGGCCATGCAATGGAACGGACTGCGTCCCGGTATGCAGGTCACCTTCCGTGATTTCTTGAACAACCCCAAGCGGTACGTCACCCGTTCGCTCACCTGCGAAGCCCGCATCAGCTGGTTCCGCGTGGGATATGATGAGCGTGCGCCCATCGCAGGCAAGGATGTCACGGACCTGAAGAACTACGGCCGTGGTCTGAGCTTCCGCAACGACCTCATCGGCGCCTCAGGTCACGTGGTGCTCAACGCCTACCGCGAACCCTTCACGCCCCTCTTCCAACAGCGCTTCTTCATGACCTTCCAGGTCGGGCTTGGCGTCTATCACGGACGTCCAAAGGCTGATCTGTTCCGTGGGGACATCGCCATTGAGAACCGCTATTACAGTTGGAGCACTGGAGAGCTCGGAAATGCGCCGGAAGGCACTCCGAATGCTCAGGTCGTAGAGCGCGACGGTCAATTCGAGACCGATCTGTACAGCTGGATGACCGAAGGTGGCGCAGGAGGTCCGGAGACCGGGCGAACACAGCGGATCAGTCCCTGGCATGTGGGGGTGCCGATGGGCATGGGCATCCGTTACATGCTCACCAAGCAGCTCAGCGCTGGCATGGAGTTCAGCTACATAATGTTCCTCGATGACATGATCGACGATGTGAGCGACCGCTATGCCACCTATGACGAGATCGACGCTGTATACCCGGGCGACCCCGTACAGCAGGAACTGGCGCGTTACATCAGTGACCCCACCGGACGCGGAAGCAACGGCACCACCAACCCGATCTTCACCAGTCCTCGCGGCAATCCCGGGCTGTTGGATTCCATCAGCTTCTTGAGCTTCGAGATCAGCTACAAGTTCAAGCGTCGCCCGGGGCGCCGCAGCTATGTGAGCATCTGACGCGAGTGCAGGTGCGAAGTGCGACCTTTGCGCCATGAGCGCGAGCGGAACGAAGAACAAGCGGAGCGAGCTGGCATTGGCAGCTCTGGCCAGCGGTGATGAGGAACAGGTCCTTGAAGCGCTTCAGCGCATCGGCACACATGGCGACTCCAGATCGATCGCACCATTGCTGCACGCCTGGGTCGCTCATCCTGCCGGTGAAGTGCGCGAACGCATCACCCGGATGCTGCATCAGGTAAAGGCGGCTGACAGCCTGTCCTCCTTGCTTGAAGCCTTGGACGACGATCGCTTGCTACCCGCTCGCGACCTCATCCTCAGCAGTATTTGGAGCGCTGGCCTTGATGCCCGAGAACACCTGGACCGGTTCGTGGACCTGGCCATCTCCGGTTCGGATGCCACCCTCTTCGAATGCCTGACCATCGTAGAGAACCAGGAGATCTGGCCGGAGCAAGCCGTTCGTCGTGGCCAAAAGCGCTTGGCCAAGGAATTGAACGGCAGTGCAACACCCTATCGCGAAGCCCTGCTGCGTTCCATGCACGATGCGCTCGCAGAACGCTTGGGATCGGTCACCAACTGAACTGCGATCCGATGAACAACACCGTTGCACCCACCGCAACAGCCCTCGCCACTGTGCTCACGCAGGTGCTGCAGGGCATGAACGAGATGCTGCCAGCGAACGAACAACTGCCCACCGGTCCTGATGTGGTCCTCATGGGCGAGGGCGGTGTACTCGATTCGCTGGGCATAGCCAACTTCCTGGTCGCGTTGGAAGAAGCGGCAGAAGAGCGTTTTGGACAGCCACTGGCGCTGAGCGACAACGACCTCACCGACCTCTTCGCCGGACCTCCGCTGACACTCGCCACCCTCGCACAGCACCTGGCCGATCGCATGGCCGGATGATCATGGACCGCGTTCCGATGGACGTCCTGCTCATCGCCGATCACCACACGGCCAACCTGGCGAGCATTCTGCGCAAGGAAGCCGGGGGCCTGTTCACCGTGAGCACGGCACCGCTGGACCAGGTGCAGCGCACCCTGCACGAAGCCCCAAGCGCGGATCGGATCGCTCTGGTCTGGACCCGCCCGGAGCGCGTAAGCCAGGCGTTCCTACAAGTACATGCACTGGGCACAGCAACCTGGACCGAAGTGCTGGCCGAAGTGGATGCCTTCGTCGATGCCATACTCGAGGCCGCGCCACGCTTCCGCTCCGTTCATCTGCCTTTATGGACCATCGATCCGGCCGAACATCACGGTCCCGATGAGCTCGACCCTTCGCGCGGTGCACATGGCCTTCTCCTGCGCATGAACGCGCGCCTTGCCGAACGCCTCGAGGGGCAGCGCAACGTGCACCTGATGAACAGCCTGCGCTGGCTCCATGCAGCGGGTCCACAAGCCTTCGCGCCGAAGCTTTGGTATATGACGAAGACACCCTTCAGCGCTGCGGTCTACCAACTAGCCGCCCGTGAGCTGATCACCCATCATCGGCTCCGCCATGGCGATGCCATCAAGCTAATCGTACTGGACCTGGACGACACGCTCTGGGGCGGGATAGTGGGCGATGATGGTTGGCAGGACCTGCGTCTGGGCGGGCACGACGCGCTGGGTGAGAGCTTCGTGGACTTCCAACGCCAGCTGAAGGCCCTGAAGGAGCGAGGCGTACTGCTCGCACTGGCCAGCAAGAACGACGAGGCCGTGGCACTGGAGGCCATCGACAAGCATCCCGAGATGGTCCTGCGGCGATCGGACCTCGTCACGTGGCGCATCAATTGGAACGACAAGGCTGGTAACATCGCCGATATGCTGCGCGAATTGAACCTGGGTGCGCGCCATACCCTCTTTCTGGATGATAATCCAGTGGAGCGCGAACGCGTCCGCAGCTTCCTGCCAGAAGTACAGGTGCCTGAACTGCCGGCCAACAAGCTGCTCTATCCCTCCTTCCTGCGCGCACTTCCGATCCTGGGCGAGCACGTACAGAGCGATGAGGACCGGGCTCGAACAGCGCTGTATGTGGCCGAACGTGAACGCAGCGAAGCCCGCTTGCAGGCCGGTGATGTTAATGGCTGGCTACGCTCCCTCGACATGCGCGTAGTGGCCCAGCCGGTGAACGATGCCGACCTGCCACGGGTGCATCAGCTGTTCAACAAGACCAACCAGTTCAACCTCACCACTCGACGGCCCTCCTACGAGGAACTGCTCGCCTTCCGCGACACCCCGGACCATGCGCTCTGGTGTTTCCGCGTCAGTGATCGCTTTGGCGATGCCGGGCTCACCGGGATATTGGGCATGCACCTACGCTCCGACCAGGGCCCGGTGGTCACAGACCTGATCCTGAGCTGCCGTGTTATGGGGCGCATGGTGGAAGAAACGCTGCTACACGTAGCCCAACGCCTGGCGCAAGAGAGCGGTGATCCACGCCTCCTCCTCCACTACCTGCCCACTCCCAAGAACCGGCCCATTCTGGAGTTCCTTGAACGTTCGGTGCTGTCTGCGGCTGGTGAAGGGCGGTTCGTGTGGCCGGGCGACCGCGACATCCCAGCGCCCGATACCCTCACCCTCGAACTCATCCGCTGATGTTGGCAGGGCAGCGCTCCCATACCATCGGGCCACTCACCATGGACCGCGCAGCCATGGAACGCTTCGCCGCATATTCAGGTGATAGCAGCCCCCTGCACATGGACCCTGGCTTCGGGACCCGCAGTCAGTTCGCTGACAACGTGGTTCACGGCATGTTGCCGTTGATGCACCTCCCGCTGCTGGTCCAGGAAGCGCTCTACAGCACCAACTGGCGCATCACTCGTATCAATGCCCAGTTCCTCAAACCGCTCTTTCCCGGCGAACAGGTGCATCTGGCGTGTGTACTGGAAGGTACGGAGGACGCACCCGACCTGGAATACCGTGTGCTGCGTGCCGGCACCGAGCATGTGGTAACGAGAGGGCGAATTGCACTGCAGCGCAGCGTAACAGCTCCGCTGGTGACGGGCGCGGCCACAGGCCTCTTCGCGGAAGCCCCGGTCCTGTCCTCCTTCACACTGGAAGACCTGAACAAAGGACTTGCTGTTGCGGCAGAAGTGCAATTCGGCCCCGGCCAACGACAGGCGCTTGCAACGCTGATCGGGCAGCCTGCGATCGGTGGAACACTGGCTGCCCAGATGGCCTGTGTGGCACTGCTTTCCACAACCGCGGGGATGTTGCTTCCCGGCCGCACCGCGCTCTTCCAGGACTTCTCCGCCACGTTCGACCGACCAGTACCTTCGGGACCTGCTACACTGGCCCTACGAACGGAAGTGGCCACTGTGTCCGCCAGCACCCGTAGTTTCACGCAGCAGGTGGAGCTCACCTCCAGTGATGGCGTGCACATGAAGGCACGCCTCACGGCAGGTGTCACACGCCCCGACCACATACCGCCCAGTATGGACGACCTCCGGAACAACGCCTTATCGACCGGCCTTCAGGACAAGGTGGTACTGATCACCGGTGCTGCACGCGGCATTGGTGCCACCACCGCCAAACTGTTCGCGCTGCATGGCGCACGGGTGGTGGTGAACTACCGCCAGGCCGAAGCAGATGCGATGGCCGTGGTGAACGAGATCAACGCCAGTGGTGGCCGTGCCATGGCCGTGTGCGCCGATGTGTCCGATGCGGCAGCCGTGAAGGACCTGATGTCCACGATATCCAAGGCTTGGGGACCAGTGGATGTGCTGGTGAACGGAGCCGCGGCCGGCTTTCATGGACAAGCCTTCCAAGAGACCACGTGGGAGCATGTGCAACGCGACATCGATGTTATCGTAAAGGGGGCCTTTCTCTGCGCCCAAGCGGTGCTGCCTGGCATGATCGAACGGGGCGGCGGCCGTATCATCAACCTGGGTACGGTGGCCACCGAAGTACCACCGAAGGAACACGTGAAATACGTCGTGGCCAAGTCAGCGCTCACGGGCCTGACACGCAGCCTCGCTGTGGAACTGGCTCAGTACAACATCCTCGTCAACCAGGTCACACCTTCGATGGTGGAGACGGACCTCACCAAGGGCACCGGTCCGGTGGCATTAGGACAACTGCGCGCAGCCAGCCCTTTGAAGCGCCTTGCTACCACCACAGAGGTCGCACAGGCCATCGTGTTCCTGGCTTCCGCGCAAGCGGGCTACACCACCGGACAGCAGGTGCGCGTCACGGGAGGCATGCCACCCTTCGCCTGATCGATGAGCGCTGCCCGCATCACCGTTGTGCCCGGTAGCGAAGCCCTGCATGCAGCGGTGCTTTCCCACGCATCCATCATGCACGGGGCAAGGTCGCATCAAGCCGCAACGGGCTATCGGCATTGGCTTTATTCCTGTGCGCCCCACGTACCAGAAGGCATCGCTGCCATGCGTGTGGCCCTGGATGAGCAACAGCGTGTGATCGGCATTGCGGACCGCCTGTTCCTACCGTGGATGGTACACGGAACAGTGGAACGCATCCCGGCACTGATCGACCTGAGCGTGCGCGAGGAGCAGCGCAGCGGAGGAGCAGGGGTACGTCTGATCCTGAGCGCGAGCAGCGACGTGCCCCACCTCTTCGTGAACGGCTCCAACGCCAACAGCGCACCCGTGTTCCGCGGATTGCGCTACCAGGAGCTCACGGGTGGCTTCTGGGGGCGTAAGGTGCTCTCGCCCTTGGGCACAGCCTGGAAGTTGGCCCGGCAACGCCTGGTGGCAGCACAGAGCAGCAGGTTCGACCTGTCCCGTCTAATTCCATACCTCGATGCCGAAGCCACCTGCTCCCCCAAATCGGCCGTGCTGGACGAACTTGCCACCCTCGCCACGTTGGATGCCACACCTGTTCGGCCCCATTGGACCACCGATACATTGCGGTGGCGCTTCTTCCATCCGGAGGGTCCGCCCCACATCCTGCTGACCGACCGGTCGCCCTCTGGTGTACTGCAGCACGCCTTGATCGCCACCGTGGGCTACCAGCGCGGATTGCACGTGCTGCGTCCCCTGCTCCACCTCGGTGATCCAGCGCGCCTTCGCCTGCATACGGCTCCTGCCCTGGTCCGTGCAGCCACTCGGGCCGGGGTGCATGTAATGGCCGTGTTCGCTTGGGATACCACTGAAGCGCAGGTGTGGCGGTCGCTCGGCTGCAGGGCGCGCAAGGATGTTCCCGGCACCTTCTTCCAGCACAAACGTCGCAGCGATGCCGAGCGCTTCACCCATGCAAGCGTTCCAGCGGCAGCATCGGACCTGGGTTTTGACGCCATCGCTGCGCAACGCTGAACTATTTTCGAGGACTAGGCGTTCTCTCCTTTAGCTTCAACCGGACCATGCTTCGCCCCTCCCTACTTCCGCTCCTCCTGCTGGCCTTCACCGCCTGCTCCGAGCCAGAGCGCCTCCGCTTCGAGAGCGGCCCCATCCACCTCACCGCTGCTGGCCCCCTCTTCGAAGGCAGCAACACGGCACAGGCCGAATGGACCACAGGTCTGGAAGCCTTCCTTACACAACAAGGACATAGCCTGAGCGATCTGCGGGAAGCACGGCTCACCACAGCCACCATCGCCGGGGCGGACAGCACTGGCCTGCAGGGCATCCGCAGCGTGAGCGTGCAGTGGATGGGCGGCCAGCAGGGCATGCAGCAGATGGCCGTGCGCAATCCCCTTCCAACCGACTCGAGCACCGTGCAGCTCACCGTGGCGGACGAACAGCCCAAGCTGGCGGAATTGCTGGGCGCGGGAACCTTGACCGTGGTGGCCGATCTGGACCTCGACGCCGATAGTGATGCAGATCGGCACGTGATCGGCAGCTTCACCCTTGAACTTACCGTTGCACCATGAGAACCACCCTCCTCCTCCTCACCCTGCTCCTCCTCCCCTTCGGCACTGTACTGGCCCAGGCTCCACCCGAACCGGCCGACCGCCTCATCGGTGTATGGGAGCCCAGCAATGGCAAAGCCCGCGTGAAGATCGAGAAGATCGGCGGCAAGTACTACGGCAAGATCGTGTGGCTGCGCGAACCCAACGACCCCGCCACCGGCACGCCCAAAACGGACAAGAACAACCCGGATGAGTCGCAACGTACCGTGCCCCTGCGCGGGTACCGTCTGCTGAAGGACTTCACCTACGGCGGCAACGACGAGTGGACCGAAGGCACCATCTACGACCCGGAGAACGGCAGCACATACAGCTGCGTGATCACCATGAAGGATGCCAACACCTTGGACATCCGCGGCTTCATCGGCGTGAAGGCCCTGGGGCGCACCGATGTATGGAAACGCCTGCAGACCAAATAAGCCGCCATGCACCGTTCGCTGCTGCTGATCCTGGCATTTCTGCCCACCATCGCCTTCGCCCAGCCGGACACCATCCCCGCTGCGGAGGAAGAAGATTACAGCCAGTACGATGACCTCGGCTTCGCGGACGACAAGGCCAAGCGCTTTTGCAGCCAGAAGATCCTGGACCAAAGCCCCACGCGCTTCATCTCGGTGATGTGGGATGCGCAGGGCGGTTACGACATGCGCTTTTCGCCGCGCGGCAGCTATACAGAGGCGACCACAGCCATCACAGAACAGGGCACCGCCACCTACACCGGCGGCTTGCGCATGCAGGCCAACATCCCTGTGGTCTCGCGCAACAGCATCATCTGGCAAGTTGGGGCCACCTATTGGGACACGCGCTACGCCATCAACCCCACCTTCACCACTGCCGATAACGCGGGGCTGATGCGCCAACTCGCCGATCGGGGCCTGCGCACCACCGGGCTCAACACCACGCTCTTCAAGCCCCTCAACGAAACGCAGTTCCTCATCGTGCAGGCCAGCGCCGACCTCAGCGGCGACTACTTCCTCGATGATCCCCAAGGCTTGCAATACCTGCGTGGCAGCGTGGCCGCACTGTGGGGCAAGCGGCCCAACGACCGGAAGCAATGGGGCGTGGGCCTCAGCCGCACCTACCGCGTGGGCGCCATGAACTACATCCCCGTGCTGATGTACAACTACACGGCTGCGAACCGCAAATGGGGCACCGAGGTCCTCTTCCCTGCCCGCGCCCACTACCGCCGCACCTTCAGCGCGCGCAGCCTGCTGCTCACCGGCTACGAGCTGGAAGGCCAGAGCTACCGCATCCAGGCCCTGAGCACGGCGGACAAGAGCTTCGAGGTGCGGCGCGGTGAACTGCGCCTGCGCGCCGAATACCAGCGGCAGATCAAAGGCTTCCTGTGGATGAGCGTACAG
>JALOLX010000231.1 GCA_025455765.1 Flavobacteriales bacterium
TTGGCGGTGTACGATCACCACCAGGTCGGCCTCGTTCTGATCGGCCATGTCGTGCAGCGCCTTGCTCACGTCGCCGCCGCTGAGGTAGTGGTAGCTGTGGGGAATGGCTCCCAGCAACGTGTCGAAGATGCTGCTGCCGCCTTCACCCACGCTGGTATCCTCGTTCACCACGCGCACGATGAGCACTTCGCTCTGCGACCAGCGGGCCAGGTCCACGAGCAGCTTCATGGTCTGCTTGTTCACCGGGCCGCCGTCATCGGCCAGCAGGATGCGCTTGGGAGAGCGATAGGTGTTCTTCTCCGGCACTGCGATCACCGGCAGGTGGCCATTGCGCACCACGTCGGCGGTGTTGCTGCCCAGGAGCACTTCCTTGAGGCCACTGGCGCCCTGGGTGCCCATCACCACGGCATCGGGCGGCACCGGGTCCTTGGCGAAGCGCTGCACCTCGCCATGCTCGCACACGCCGTGCAGCACAGGCTTCAGCGGGGCCAGCTCCTCCTGCAGGCGCAGCAGGTAGCCGTCCATGGTGTCCTGGGCCTCCTTCGCCAACAGATCGTCCATGCTCCACATGGTGCTCGCGCTGCTGCGGGGCATCATGTAGCTGTGCAGTACGGTGAAGGTGTTGCCTTCGGTACCGAAGAGCTGCACGGCATAGCGCGCTGCGTTGAGCGCGTTGGTGCTGAAGTCGGTGGGGAGCAGAACGTGGGCCATGGGGTGCGGTTAATGACCGTGACCGTGATCGGTGCTCTGTTTCGCGCTATCCACCAGCCAGTAGCCGATGAAGAAGAACGTAAGCACCGCCACGAAGCTGATGAGGCCGACCATGTTGTTGGTCTGGCCTTGCTCGTTCATGAGCAGGTCGGTGTCCAGGATGGAGTAGCGGAAGGGGATGAGCAGTGCGGCGATCCAGCAGGCGAGGCCGAGGTACTTCTTCATGGTGTTCCGGTCGGTTGGTGGCGAAAGATAGGAAGGCGGGGCCGTGCCGTACATGCGTTCGGTCAGGCGCTGGCCAGCCGCTCCAGCTTGCGTTGGTCCTTGATGCGGATCTCCCGGCCCTTCACTTCGATCATGCCGTCGTCCTTCAGGTCGGTCAGCGCACGGATGAGCGATTCGGTGGCGGTGCCCACGATGGTGGCCAGGTCCTCCCGGCTGATGTGTACACCCAACGAGCCTTCATCCTGCGGGCTGTAGCGTTCGTGCAGGCGCAGCATGGCCTGGGCCACGCGCTGGCGCACACTGGCGTAGGCGAGCTCCAGCAGCAGCTGTTCCTTCTCCTTCACTTCGCGGCTCAGCATCTTGATGAAGCGCATGCTCACATCCCGGTCGCGGTACAGCAGGGCCTGCAGCTCTTCACGCGGGATCACGGCCAGCTCGGTGTCCTCCATGGCCTCGGCCGATTCGGTGACACGGCCACCCTCCAGCACGCTCATGTAGCCCAGGAACTCGCCGGGCCCGTAGAGCGCCGTCACCAGTTCCTTGCCGTCGTTGTTCATCTTGAAGCAGCGCACCTTGCCCTTGTCGATGAAGTAGATGGACCGCAGTTCATCGCCTTCATGGAAGATCATCTCCTTGCGGGCCACGGGCCGGGCCTTGCGGTCGCGGGCGATGTCCTGCAGGGCCGCCACGCCACGCGCGCTGTCCAGGAAGGCGTTGAGCCCGTTCAAGCTCTGGTCGAAGCCCTTGCGGAAGAGGTCGCTGCGCTTCAGGCGTCCTTCAATGGCGTTGAGCAGTTCGCTCTCCTCGAAGGGCTTGGTGAGGTAGTCGTCCGCACCCAGCTCCATGCCCTTGCGCACATCGCTCCGCTCTGCTTTCGCACTGAGGAAGATGAAGGGCACTTCAGCGGTGTGCGGGTCGCGGTTCAGCAGGTGCAGCACGCCGTAGCCGTCCAGCTCGGGCATCATGATGTCGCAGAGGATGAGGTCGGGCACGTCCTTGCGCGCCAGCTCCACGCCACGACGCCCGTTCTCGGCCTTGGTCACCCGGTAGTTGGCGAGTTCCAGGATCTCGGCGGTGTTCTCCCGCATGTCCTGATCATCCTCGATCAGCAGGATGTGCTTCATGGGTCACGTGTTGGGGGATGGTGGCCACAAAGGTGGTGCCTTGGCCGGGTTCACTGGTGAAGCTGATGTGTCCACCCATCAGGTCGAGGTACTTGCGCACAATGTTGAGGCCAAGGCCCGTGCCCTGTACCGTGAAGGCGTTGCTGGCCCTGAAGAAGCGCTCGAAGAGATGCTGCTGGTCCTCCTTGGGGATGCCCATGCCACGGTCGCTCACTTCAATGGTAAGGCTGCCATCGGCCAGGCGCGTGCGCAGGAGCACCAGTTCGTTCTCCGGACTGTATTTGATGGCATTGCTCAGCAGGTTGCTGAGGATGTGCGCCAGCATCTGCTTGTCCTGCACCACCACACGGTCGTGGCCTTCGTGGTCGAAGTCGATCTCCTGGCCCGGCTTGCACAGGCTGCGCAGCTCTTCCACCAGTTCGATGCACAGGTGTACCACGTCCACTTCCTGGGGCGTGCAGCGCACCATGCCCTGCTCCAGCTTGTCCAGGGAAAGGAAGTCGTTGAGCATGGTGGTGAGCTCGCGCACCTTGCCGCGGATCTTGGCCACATGCCGCTCCACCTTGTCCTTCTGCGGCCCTTCGGCGTAGCGGGCGATGAGGTCCACCGAGCTCATGATGGTGCTGAGCGGGGTGCGGAACTCGTGCGAGGCCATGCTCACGAAGCGCGATTTCAGGCTGTTGAGCTCCTTCTCCGCTTCCAGGGCCTCGCGCACGCTCTGTTCGGCCTGCTTCAGTTCGGCCGTGCGCTGTTCCACCCGTTGCTCCAGCTCCTGATTGGTGCGCTGCAAGGCCCGTTCAGCATGGCGCCGGCGCGATACATCGCTCACCAGCCCCATCACGTACCGCTGGTCGTTCACCGCGAAGTGATTGAGGCTCACTTCCACCGCGAAGGTGGTGCCATCGCGCCGCTGTCCGTTCAGCTCCAGACCACTGCCCATGGGCCGCTGGTGCGGGTCGCGCTGGTAGTCGCTGCGCTGCTGTTGGTGCCTGCTGCGCACCGCTTCGGGAATGAGGGTCTCCACCGGCTGGAGGCGACCTCCTCGGCGGTGAACCGGGTGTGTGTCATGCGGGCAAGGTACGGGCGAAGCGGTGGTCGCTCATGACCCGCCCACGTGCTCGTTGCGGGGCGCCCCCGAGCGTTCGTCGTACACCTTCCACTTCATCAGTGGTTTGGCGTACAGGTTCAGGGTGATGGACCGCTCGGTGGCCGGGTTCAGGTACCGGTGGATGCTGCGCCCGTTGTGCAGGTACGAGAAGGACCCGGGATCCAACTTGGCACTGCTCACCTTGCGCAACGGCCCGTCAGCGCCCGGCTCGAAGCGCTCCTCGATCACCACGCCGCTCACCGGATGCACCCAGGCCTCCTGTGTGGCGTAGTCGTGGATGCTGGTGCGCTGGCCTGGCTCGTAGCAGATCAGCAGCAGCTCGAACTCCTCCGTACGAGCGATGCAGTTGCGGGTGTAGTGCTTGTCGTTCCACCGGCAGTACGGTCCGAAGTCCGCTTCCGGGATGGCGATGCGCTCGAGCACCTCCAAGTACCCGCGCCGCCCCGGACCCTGTTCGAGGGCCGCGACCAACTGGTCGATGGTGGTGATGGGCGTGGGGCGTTGAGGCATGGCTGCGCGGCGTACCAGCGCGGTACACAACGGATCAAGGCACGAACGTAGGGCGATGGCCGGGTCGGGGAACTGACTTTCGTCAGGTGGTGGTCGGAACGTTGGGCGGGCGTGATCACCGGCCCGCCCGAACGCTCCCGATCGTCGTTACATCCAGTGTGCCACCCAGCGGTGGAATTCGTCCTTCAGCTCGCGGTAGAGCTTCTCGAAGGTGACCATGCGGTCGCGCAGCTCGCCGTGGTCGGCGAAGTAGCGGTGCTCCAGGGCCACCGGATGTTCCTTGGCCTCCTTCTCCAAGCTGTTCTCGTGGGCCTTGATGTCGTGGCGCAGCTCATCGATCACTTCCCGTTCGCGGATGTAGCGGTTCTGGAAGTGCTCCAACTGGGCCAGCACTTCGCCGGTGGTGTTGCGAGCGGCGATCTCCCCCAACCGGCGCTCGAAGATGCCGATCTCGTCCTTGTAGAACGTCAACGCGTTCAGCCAGGTGGTGTGCTCGAAGTGGAGGTCCGACAGACGAACGTGGGTGCGGTCCTTGGTGGTGGTGCTCATGGTGTGTGTGCAGGTTGTGTCTGCATCCACGAAGTTCCGGCATCCCCGCGGCTGCGTACATGACCACCGTCAGGTGCAGCGGAGGCTGAACGCAGAACAGGAGGGCGTTCGGCCCTCCTGCTCCAGTGTGTAACGGTACAGCGCCCGTTGTGTGGCTTACGCGCGGTCCTTCAGCGCCACATAATCGCGCTTGGTGGCACCGGTGTAGATCTGGCGCGGACGGCCGATGGGCTCCTTGTTCTCCACCATCTCTTTCCACTGGGCGATCCAACCGGGCAGACGGCCCAGCGCGAACATCACGGTGAACATGCGGGTGGGGATGCCGATGGCGCGGTAGATGATGCCGCTGTAGAAGTCCACGTTGGGGTACAGCTTGCGCTCCACGAAGTAGTCGTCCTTCAGGGCCACTTCCTCCAGCGCCTTGGCGATCTCCAGCACAGGGTCGTTCACGCCCAGCTTGGTGAGCACGTCGTCGCAGGCCTTCTTGATGATGCGGGCGCGCGGATCGAAGTTCTTGTACACGCGGTGCCCGAAGCCGAAGAGGCGGAAGGGATCGTTCTTGTCCTTGGCCTTGTTCACCCACTTCTGGATGTCGCCGCCATCGTTGCGGATGGTCTCGAGCATCTCGATCACCTCCTGGTTGGCACCACCGTGCAGCGGGCCCCACAGAGCGGCGATACCGGCGCTCACCGCGCTGTACAGGTTGCTCTGGCTGCTGCCCACGATGCGCACCGTGCTGGTGCTGCAGTTCTGCTCGTGGTCGGCGTGCAGGATCAGCAGGGTGTTCAGCGCGTTGGCCACCACCGGGTCCACCTTGTAGTCCTCGGTGGGCAGGGCGAACATCATGTGCAGGAAGTTCTCCACGTAACCCAGCTTGTTGTTGGGGTACATGTAGGGGTGGCCCAGGTTGTTCTTGTAGCTGATCGCCGCCAGGGTGGGCATCTTGGCGATCAAGCGGTAGATGGTGCGCAGCACGTCCTGCTGGGGGCGGTGCGGGTCCTGGCTCTTGGGGTAGAAGGTGCTCAGCGAGTTCACCATCGCCGAGAGGATGCCCATGGGGTGGGCATTGCTCGGGAAGAACTCGAAGAAGTGCTTCATGTCCTCGTGCACCAGCGAGTGGTAGCGGATGTTGCCCTCGAACTCATCGAGCTGCTTCTTGTTGGGCAGCTCGCCGAAGAGCAACAGGTAGGACACCTCCAGGAAGCTCGCCTTCTCGGCCAGCTGGTCGATGGGGTAGCCGCGGTATTGCAGGATGCCTTCTTCGCCATCGAGGAACGTGATGGCGCTGGTGGTGGCACCGGTGTTCTTGTAGCCGAAGTCCAGCGTGATGTACCCGCTGAGGTCGCGCAGCTTGCTGATGTCGATGGCCTTCTCGCCCTCACTGCCCGTGATGACGGGGAATTCGTAGGTCTTGCCGTCCAGGATGATCTGCGCCTTGTCGCTCATCGCCGCTGTGTGATTTGTAGGGGTTTGCGTGCTCGGGCGCGAAGGTAGTGCATGGTTCTTCGTTCGACACCCATGATACTTGTCAGTTGCAAGAAGTTGCGCCCGTTGGAACGCACAAGGCCGCCGGATGTTCCAGCGGCCTTGTGAAAAGTTGCCAAGATGGCCGCTATTGCGCCCCCCACTTGCCCTTGAAGGTGCCCATGAAGGTCTGGTAGTCCTGGCCCTTGTAGTGCCCTTCACCGAAGTAGGTGAGGATGGGCTCGATCTGGTCCGGGGTCATGTAGCCCTGCACCGGCGCCAGCACATTGAGGTCGCTGTCCAGGTACACCACCGTAGGGTAGGCGATGCGGCCGTTGACATTGGCGATGGCATAGGTGAGGTGGTGGGTGCCGTTGCGCCCCATGGTGTTGGCCGGGTTGAAGTCCGGGTTCTCCAGCTTCTGGCCCTTGAAGGTCACGGGGTCGCCGCTCTCGGCGTTGAACTTCACCGCGTAGAAGTGCTTGTTCACGTACTCGGCCACCCGGGGGTCGCTGAAGGTGTTGCGGTCCAACATTTTGCAGGGGCCGCACCAGCTGGTGTACACATCCACGAACAGGGGCTTGGGCGCCTTCTTGGCCAGGGCCTGCGCCTCTTCGATGCTCACCCATTTGATGCCCTTGGAGGGCGTGGTGGCCGGGGCCGGCTTGGGTGCGGCCTGGGCCAGCAGCAGGGTGGGGCTCAGGGCCAGGGCGAGGAGGAGGGAACGCATGGAGCAGGAGTATGGGGTGGTAGGAAAGCGAATACCGTGCCGGGGGAGAGATCAGGATCAACGCGCCACCGGCGAGCAGGGCGTAGAAGCCCAGCTGACCGTAGCCTTCCGTATACAGTTCGAGCTTCTCGTAGTTGGTGGCGTTGGGGTCCTCGGCGCTCATGCTGGCCCCCAGCAGACCGGCGGCGTATTGCCCGTAGGCGCTGGCCAGGAACCACATGCCCATCATCAAGCCCTGGATG
>JALOLX010000232.1 GCA_025455765.1 Flavobacteriales bacterium
CATTGCTGCGGCACGACCATCTCGTCCTCGGCGTTGGCGGCAAGTGGTGCAGTGGCGGTGAAGGGCGCGAAGGTGACGATGTTGGTGATGGTGCGGGTGCTGCTGCCGTTGGCATCGGTCACCGTGAGGGTGGCGCTGTAGGTGCCGGGGGTGTCGTAGGTGACCACGGCGGTGCGACCCGTGCCACTGCTGGGGTTCCCGCCGGGGAAGGTCCAGCTCCATGCAGCACCATTGCCGTTGAGCGCGCTGTTGTCGAAGAAGACCACTTGGGGCGCGTTGCAGGTGGGGGTGGGGTTGTCCACGGCGAAGTTGGCCACCGGTGGGGCCAGGGTTTCCAGTGGGCTTTCCCACACGCTGCGATCGGTGCCGTTGCGGATGAGTCCTTCACGGTAGTTGATCAGCAGGCGCGTGCTCTGCACTTTGGCGGGCAGGCCGGCGTTCCAGAGGGCCCAGCCGGTGGCATCGTTGCGCCGGTAGACCGCCCTTCGGGTGCCGATGTAGAGTTCCCCTGCGCTGCCATACTGGTGGGAGATGTTGGTGGGCCATTCCCCGTTGAGGGTGGCATCGCTGATGTTGGTCCATGTGGCGCCTCCGTTGGTGCTTCGGTACACCACGAAGCCGTTCAGGTTGGGGCTGTTGCCGTACATGCTCGTGCGACACATCCAGATGGTGAGCGGATCCACCGCGCTCACCGCGATGTCATAAGGCACCCACACGTTCCCGTTCAGTTGCGCACTGCTGGGGGTGATATCGGTCCAGGTGCTGCCGCCGTCGGTGCTGCGCCAGATCTTCTTCGTTTCCCACCAACCCGGATAGGTGCACACATAGATGTGGTCGGGATCGCTGAAGGCCACCTCGATGCTGGTGACCTTGGCGCCGAAGTCGTGTACGAGGCTGAAGGACGTGCCGTTGTCATCCGTGCGCCAGAGCCCGTTGCCACTGCCCAGGAAGGCTGTATGGGCGCGGTTGGGATGCCAGGCCAGTTCACTGCTTTCGCCCACGATGTAGCTGCCGTTGGGTTCACGGCTCCAATCGCTGTTGCCGTTCGGGATGAGGCGATCGCCGCTGAGGGTCTTGTAGCCGTAATCGCTCAGGGCACGGCGATCGTACTGCGGATGTACGAAGCCGCGGATGCCATCGCCACCATCGGTGCTCACCCAGCCGTTCTGGTACACGTTGTTGTCCTTCAGCAGGGTGCCGTTGTGGTAGGTGCCGCCGAGCATCACCTGGCTGCCGGTCCATCCACCCACGCCGAAGCCCCAGAAGTCGGTGCCTGCGATGCCATGGATGCGCCGCTCAAAGGTGGCACCGCCGTTGCTGCTGTAGAAGGCACCGCCATCACAGGCCACCCAGATCTCGGCACCATAGTAGCGGATGTCATGGATGTCAGCGTGTACATAGTCCGCCTTGTAACTGTGGCTCCATTTGGCCGGACAGGTGAAGGTGGCGCCGCCATCGGTGCTTACCCAGCGGTTCACGCCGCCCACTTGGATGCTATTGGCATTGGCAGGATCGGCGGCAAGGGCCAGGTCGTAGTAGTACTGTCCACCATCATCGGTGCCCACATCGCTCCAGCCCATCAGGTTCATGTTGGCGGGTGAAGGCACACCAGCCGGCCCTGCACCGCAGCACTGGAAGGTCCAGTTGGTACCACTGTCCGTGCTCTTGTAGATGCCGTACAATCCACTGCCACCGTCAGCCGCCCCGGTGCAGAGGGCATAGACCACGTTGGGGTCTGCGGGTGTCACGGTGATCTCGGTGCGCTCCTGTTCATCGGTGGCCAAGGGCACAGGCCATCCGCCGGTCTGTTGGGTGAAGGAGAGGCCACTGTCGGTGCTACGCCAGAACCGGGTGAGGTTGCTGGTCTGCTCCACAGCGTAGACGGTGCTGGGTGTGCCGGGCTTGAATTCGATCTCCTGCCAGATGCCAGGGCGCACCTGGGTGAAGGAGGTGCCGCCGTTGGTGCTGCGGTAGAGGCCCTTGTCGCTGCACACGAAGAGCACTTGGTCATTGCCCGGCAGCAGTGCAATGTCTCGGATCTCGTGCTGCTGGGCGTTGAAGGTGGCATCGCCGACCACGGCCCAGTTGGCGCCCCCGTTGGTGCTTTTGAAGAGGTCGCCTTCAGCGCCGAACCAGACGGTGTTGGCGTCGGTGGAGGCGATCTCCACGCTGAGCACCTCGCCCACCATCATGGCCTTGGTCACGTTGGTCCAGTTGAGCCCTTTGTCGGTGCTTTTCCACAGACCAGCGGTGGCGGTGCCGGCGAAGACGATGTTGCCATCAGAAGGTGCTTGTTCCACGGTGTAGACGTGTGCTGCTCCGGCGGCATAGCTGCGGTCCACAGCGCCATGGTCCCAATCGATGGGCCCGATGCATTGCCAGTTGGCCGCACGCGTTGCTGCGAGCTGGTCGGTGGCATCCAGGTAGCTGCGCAGGTCGGTGGGGTAGGAGGCGCGCTGGGCGGGATCGAGGGGGATGTATGCATGACCGATGTCCCGCTTCCACCGCTTGTAGTACTGGGTGTGGGTATTCTTCACGAAGCGGTGGGTGGCGTAGTAGGCGTTGAACGCGGCCTCCACAGCGCCAGGGTCGGCATCGGGCAGATACATCAAGCGTGCCCATTCCGGCAGGTCGTTGCGCAATGGAGTGCTTACGCCTTGGGAGAACAACTGGCTCGCGACCAACAAGCCGGACAGGGGCAGGATGTACTTCATGGATCAATGCTCAGGTACGAAGAACGGCACGAGAGGTTCTCTTTCACCACCAACTTAATACACCCACTTGGGATGCCGAGCGCTGCTGTGTGGGATGCGGAGCGGACTGATCAACGTCAGGGATGGGTCGTGGCACATATCGCATCTTGGAACACCCAAACCTCTGAACCATGCGCGCGCCCCTCTTCCTGCTTTTGTCCATGCTGTTCTTCGCTACGGTCGTTCACGCAGCGCCGTGTACAGATGAACCTCTGGCTGCTTCCGTGCAGGTGGTCATGCATATCGAGGGCTTCGATGAGGCGGCCTTGGCGCGCCTGGCCAAGGAGGTGGGCCGTAACCCGGATACGGGTATCGAATACAGTTGCACGTGGAGCGGCGTGCTGGTGCTTCACTTCACGGAAGCGCCGGTGGCCGAGCGCGCCGATGCGGTGACAATGACGCGCCGGTTGCTGGCCAAAGCGGGGATCGAACAGGGCATCGAGTTCCTGCACATCACCGTGGAAGCCCAGGGACCAGGGAAGTGTTGACGGCTCAGCCCTGCACCGCGATACCGCTGATCTCCACGTTCACACCGCGGGGAAGGCCCTTCACTGCGTAGGCCTCGCGGGCAGGTGGTACTTCGCGGAAGTAGCTGCCATACACCTCATTCACGGCCGTGTACAGGCTCATATCGCTGAGCAGGATCGTCACCTTCACCAGGTGCTCGTAGCCCAGACCGGCGGCGTTGAGCAGCTTGCCGATGTTGTCCATCACCTGTCGTGTTTCAGTGGCGATGTCTCCAGTATGCAGGCCACCCGCTTCATCCAGCGCGATCTGACCACTGAGGAAGACGAAGCCTCCGGCAGCGATGGCGGGCGTGTAGGGGGCGATGGGCTTGGCGGCGTTGAAGGTTGCGCGTTACCTGTTCAGCGCGGACAAAGGTGATGGCATGGAGCATAATGCGCAACACAGTACTCGCCCCCGCGCAACGCTTCACATCGGATAGCTTTGCGGTCCCATGAAAGACCTCCCCCTCATCCTGGTCACCAACGACGATGGCATCTTCGCTCCAGGCATACGCACCCTGGCCGAAGAGATGAGGGCCTTCGGACGCGTCATGGTGGTGGCACCCGACAAGCCACAGAGCGCCATGGGCCATGCCATCACCATCCACAGCTTCCTGCGCCTGCAGAGCGTACACCTGATGGATGGCGTGGAGGCTTGGAGTTGCAGCGGGACCCCGGTGGATTGTGTGAAGTTGGCCATTTACAAGTTGCTCGGCGGCAACAAGCCCGACCTGCTGGTGAGCGGTGTGAACCATGGGGCCAACATCAGCATCAATGTGCTCTACAGTGGCACCATGAGCGCAGCGGTGGAAGGGGCCATGGAAGGCATTCCCAGCATCGGCTTCAGCCTGATGGACCATGCGATGGACGCGGACTTCAGCCACAAGCATGGCATGGCCACCGGTACCTGCCTCAATGTGAACGTGCCACGCAATGATGGCGCACCCTTGAACGGTATGCGCGTGTGCCGCCAGGCGAAGGCCAACTGGGAGGATGAGTTCGAAACGCGCCTGGACCCCGGTAACAAGGAGTATTATTGGCTGCGCGGCGAG
>JALOLX010000233.1 GCA_025455765.1 Flavobacteriales bacterium
CTGCCAATAGCTGGCGGATGACGAAGCGCGGTATCCAACGGGGCTTGGCCAGGACGGCGTTCACGTTGCGCCGCCGCTCATCGATATCCGTGGTGGCGAAGTAGTCCATGATGTCGCGCGCTCCGATCGCCCGCGCGACACTATCGGCGATGACAGCCGTGTATGCATTGGCCGGGCCATCATAGATCACCAGTACCCGGCAGCGTTCAGGATGTTGTTCGGCGAAGTTGGCCACCATGGCGCCGCCGTAGGAATTGCCCACTACTGCTACGGGAACGACGAGTCCGAGGCTGTCAAGCACGATACGCAGATGCCGCACCTGCTCTTGCACACTGCTTCCGCTCCAGGAATCGGTGCTGCGCCCATGACCGATGAGGTCCGGAACGATCAGGTCATAGTTCCGCGCCAATGCCTTGGCGTTCATGGCATATTGTGATGCGCTCGCGGTGATCCCATGAACGAGCATGAGCCAGGGCTTGCCACTGGGCTTACTGGCCCAGGTATGGCGCGGTCCTTCAGCGGTCTGAAAGGTGTGATGCTGGAGCCCTGCGCGACGGTAACTCCGCTCCGCACGCCGTTCGATGAGGCGCGGGATGTTGCAGGACGAGGCCCAGACCAAGGTCAGCAGGCAACACAGCTGCGCGGTGCGTCCGATCATGTGGTAAAGGTGCAACACGGGACCTTGCCGTCGATGGCCGAGCAGTGCACCAACACCCTACCACGCAACGACCAGCTTACCATGTGCCACCGCAGCGCCGCCTTCCAGAACGGTATAGAGGTAGGTGCCACTGGCTAAGGGACCGATGCTCACCTCACCGCGCCCGGGCTGGACAGGTATCGAGTTCACCATCCGCCCTGCCATATCGAGCAGCACGAGTTCATGTGGTCCATTGCTCCAGGTGCCAGAGAAGCGCAGCTGGTCGGACCCGAACGGCATGAATACACGCGGAAGTTCACGGGTTGCCTCACCCACTGACACCCCGTTGCATACGCCAGGGATGTTATCGTCCAACCAGGCCAGGCGCACAGCGATCCATTGCTTGAGGATCTCCAGGTCTTCCACATAGGTGGCACCGAACGGACCTGCTTCCGGCGCTGGTCCGCTCACTCCGAGAATGGGCCACTTCTGGAAATGCCTGGCCTGTGCGTTCTGCACCAACGCAGCAACACTGTCGATGTAGGCATTGATGGACAGTTCGCTGAGCGCACCCTGCCGATGTAGTTCATAGGTACACCGGAGTTCAGAGGTAAAGGTGCTGTCCTGGAACAATCGGATGTACCAGCCGGTGGAATTGTTGTCCGTGGGGCAATCGTTGATGCGGTGTGCCCAACCCGATCCGTTCGGACCATGCACGATGTCGCATTCCTGGATCTCCTTCCAAGCCCAATCAAAATCCCACACTGGCCCTGCCTTCAGCTTGCCTCCATTGCTGTTGCGGTCCTTGTGGAAGTACACGCTCTTCTTGAATCCATCATTGTTGCGTGCGACCTCGTTCACCAGGAAGTAGGTGATGAAGGAAGGAACATCCAGATATCGACGATAACCTGCTACTGGATCGGTAAATGTAGGACTGTATAGCGCGGTTTCGAGCGAATCGACAAAACTGGCGATGTACGCTCTTTGTTCCGGTGCGATGATATCAGCTTCAGGATATTTGTACAGAAAATGCACGTCAAGGCCGGGATGGTCGATGGGGGAAAAGTTGGATTGGAAGCTGTTGTCCGGTCCTCGCAGATTCTGTTCAAGAATGTACCCACCCGACAACGGTTCACCGGTCAGCTCATCCGGGTCAAGCCGTGCGATATCCACCCGACCATTATCGCGCTTAATGGATTCCGAAAAGGTGTAGATGGCCAGCGAGTTTCGCACCAGAGAGCGGTCGTTGAAGTTGGATAGGAGCACCCAATCGTTCTCTTCGGGCATGCCCAGCAGCGGCACGTTGTTGTTCTCGCCCAATGCAGTTCGGGTCTCCACATTGAAGGGACGCTGTGGGTAGCCCGCTGAGGTAGCTCCACGGATCCCGATACCGACCGCACCATCGTACTCGTTGGAAGGACCATTAAGGAACGTCAGGCTGCCTGATCCGGCGTACTTCATTTCCATGCGCGCCGTGATGCGGCCATCGAAGGGGATGTCCTGCCCATTGGTATGGATCAGTACGATGGGCAGTTCGGAGCTCTCCAATTGTACCGTTCCTGGATCTTCCACACAGAGCTCGAATGCTCCGGTACCTCCACCGTAGCCATACACTTGGATCAGCAGCAGGTCACCCACCGGCAGCTCTTGTGCCACGATCCTGGAGAAGAACCCCTCGCCGGAATCGTCGTCGCATGCACGGCGTGTCAGGTTAAAACAATCAGGCCCGGTCCAGAGCGCAACCCCAGTATCATCCAGCCCACCCGTGCTCTGTGTGGTGATGACGATATTGCCCGATGGAGGTACGACCATGCCGTACCAGAGATCTCCACCGTTGTAATTGGCGCAACCGCCGGAGATCCCGGATCCAAGCACACCCGTATTGTCCACCAGTACACAGTTGGTCGTATCGATCGGTAACGCCGCACAAGGCACCGTGGCCGGATCCACCGTGGCAGCACAATCCGTCGATCCGGTCCAAGCGACTCCCACGGCCGGTGTAGGCCCATCGGCGAAAAGCACGTTGCCAGCAGGACCGTAGACCTGGTAGGTGTTCTCTTCCTCCCAATCTCCACTGGCATAGATCAACTCCAACGCATCACCCGTACAGGCCTCAAAGACCGCCTGCGACGCGCTTCCTGCTGCTGCGAACGTCCCGATCAGTTCGCCGTTCACGCGCACCTGCAACGTTCCACCGTTCCAGCCATCGCCATAGCTATCCTGCATGGACAAGGTGTGGTCGCAGCATTGTGCTCCCACCCCGCCGAACATCAACATCCCCGCGGCCACCAAGGCCCACCGGTTACCTCGCATCGTTCTAGGGCCGGGGGCTTGTCCGCCCGCTTCGCTGCATGCGGTAACATATCCGGCATGCAAACTTAACATGCCGATAAGGCGTGGGCCAAGCGAACATCACCCCTCGTCCTGTACCCGCTCCACCAGGACCTTGCCGATGCGCTCCACGATGCCGGTCACCAGTGCGTTCCCCATGAAGAACGCGCGCTTCGTATCGCTCGCCCCTGCTGTATGATGGTCGGGGAACATGTTGATGCGCTCCAGCTCCACCGGGGTCAGCCTGCGCAATTTCCCGTCCACGCGCACCACATGTTTGAACCGCGATGGGCTCGAGCCCCCTTCCCCGGTAACGATGGTCCGCGCCGGCTTGTCCAACGGATCGGGGAAGGCCATGGGGCCTTCGCTGTAGGTATAGTTGAAGGCCTTGTCGCTGCTGGTGCGCACCTCGCTCTTGCCCCCTTTCAGGTAGCGCCAGGCGCGTTCCTGTGCCTTGGGTACGAAGAACTCCTTGGGCACCTCATCGTTCGGAAGGAGCAGGTCTCCCAAGGTGATGAACGGCCCGTCGTACGCGGCTTTGAGCGGCAGCGTTGTCACCTTGCGGTCGATCATGAGCCCTGCGTTGGCGAACGGTGATCGCGAGCGCTTGGCACCGTGGTTGAAGGCGGCGGTTATGGACGCCAGGTCACCCTCCAATCTGAACTGTTGCGGTGGTCCATCCACCCGGGCCGCGAACGCTTCTGCGAAGATGCCCTCCTCACCCAGGTACGCCTCGACATCCTTCACTTTACGCATGGCTGATCCGAGGTTACTGCTGCGATGATAGCCCAGAATGAACACGCGGCGACGACGCTGCGGCATACCGTGTTCCGCGGCATTGATCACACGCCACTCCACCGCATACCCCAGGTCGGAGAGCGACGCCAGCATCACCGCGAAGTCCCGTCCACGTTGGTCCGCCGGGGACTTCAACAAGCGGTCCACGTTCTCCAGCAGCAGCATGGCGGGCTTGCGATACTTCAGGATGCGATGGATCTCCCACCAGAGCACACCCTTCTTTCCGCCCAGGCCTTCGGACTGCTTCAAGGTGCGCGCAACGGAGTAATCCTGACACGGGAAGCCGCCCACCAGGAGGTCATGCTTGGGCACTTCTTTGGCCAGCACCTGCGCGATGTCCACGTTGGAATGATGGTCGCCCCCGAAGCGGGCCACATACACATCGGAAGCCGCCTGCCGCTTTACGCCGGGCTCCCACTGGTTGCTCCAGACCACGCGGAACCGATCGCTGGCGCGTTCCAGACCGATGCGGAACCCGCCCACGCCAGCAAAGAGCTCTACGACCTTGATGGGATCCATGGACGGGGCGAAACTATCCGACCGCCATCGCCCGATCAAGTGCCCCGCCCGCGCGTTATGAACAAGCCGATCCGCAGAAGACGGCACACCATGCGCTTACTTTCGCTTCATGTCCAACATCGACCTCATCATCGAGGAACGCCCGGCCAACATCGGTAGCTTCCTTGTGGGCCGGCTGCTCCCCTTCCGCGACAAGCGCCTGGTAGGGCCCTTCTGCTTCATCGATCACATGGGGCCTGCGGAGTTCCTGAACGGGGAGGACTTCGATGTGGCACCGCACCCCCACATCGGCCTCAGCACGCTCACCTACCTGTTCGAAGGCAGCATCATGCACCGCGACAGTCTGGGCACTGAACTCGAAATCACCCCTGGGCAGGTGAACTTGATGACAGCAGGTCACGGCATCGTGCATAGCGAACGCACGCCGGAACACTTGCGCGGCAAACCCAAGCGCCTACATGGCCTGCAGATCTGGGTGGCCTTGCCCAAAGACCGCGAGGATATGGATCCGCAGTTCCACCATGCGGACGAGGAAGACCTTCCCACGTGGAGCGAAGGTCCCGTGCGGTACAGGCTCATCGCAGGTGAGGCGTTCGGTAAGCGATCACCGGTCCCCGTGCACAGCGCGTTGTACTTCCTTGAGATCTCCTGTACCGAACAAGCCGATGTGGACCTGGGACATGCCCTGTTCGGTGAGGCCGGCCTGTACATCCTGCAAGGCGGCATCATCAGTGAGGGCCACCACTTCGGGCCAAAGCAGATCCTCGTCTCCACGCAGCCCTCCTTGTGCCGGTTCACCTTGGAACCGGGCACGTCCGTCTATCTCTTTGGCGGAGAACCCTTCCCGGAAGAACGCTTCATCCACTGGAACTTCGTAGCCACGAGCAAGGAGCGGATCGAAGCGGCACGTCAGCGGTGGATCGCGCAGGAATTCCCGAAGATCGAAGGGGAGACGGAGTTCGTGCCGTTGCCCCTTCGCGAACCTTCTCCATAGTGGCTTGATCCACGTGCCCGATGCGCTTCACGAAACGCGTATCACTGATCGAACGTACTTGGAAACAGTCCGCTGCGGAGGTCTTCGTGAGCATGGTCCGACCATCGGGCTCAACACGCACCATCCACGGAGCTTGGGCGTAGTGTGGCTTCCAGTCGGTAAGTGGAACAATGATCAGTAGTGTCCGGGGAAATTTAGTACAACACCGGCTGCGACCCCTTTGGGGTCGTAACTCCGTCATCACATCTCCATTCAACATGCTGTGACCCCTTCGGGGTCGTTCCAGCGTCAACATGAGTT
>JALOLX010000234.1 GCA_025455765.1 Flavobacteriales bacterium
GTCCCCCTGATGGGAACGGTCCGGGCGGCTCGTGTGTTACCTTTCCGTCATGCGCTACCTCGCACTCCTGTCCTTGATCCTGGTCACGACCGTATCCGGTCAGGTGGACTACGATGGCAAGACCTTCTTCCAGATCGTGGAGAGCGAGGGGCAGGCACATGCGCACCAGCATGCCCATGCCAAGGACGGCGGTACACCTGCCCGCGGATATGACCTCACCTATCATCGGTTGCGGTTATGGGTGGACCCCGCCGTGCGCGCCATCACGGGCATGGTCACCCATCATTTCACTGCGCTCGAGGACCTTGGTATGCTGGCCTTCGACCTAAGCGACTCCCTCACCGTAAGCAGCGTGCAGGGCACCTTCGGTCAGCTCTCCTTCATACATGTGGACAACGTGCTCAACATCGCTTTGCCCTTCCCTTTGCTGCAAGGTCAGCGCGACTCGCTCACCATCACCTACTCCGGACCACCCGGCAATTCAGGGTTCGGCAGCTTTGTGCAGGCCGAGCACGCAGGGGCTCCGATCATCTGGACGCTCAGCCAACCCTTCGGAGCGCGCGATTGGTGGCCCAGCAAGAACGACCTCAACGACAAGGCCGATTCGGTGGATGTGATCATTACCGCGCCGGAAGGACAGCGTGCCGCAAGCAATGGCATGCTTGTTAGTGAAGTACCCATTGGGAACGGACAGGTGCGCACCCACTGGCGCCACCGCTACCCCATCAGCTTCTACCTCATCGCGTTCGCGGTCACCAACTACGTGACCTACAGCGATGTGGTCCCCACGGACCAGGGACCGATCGAAGTGCTCAATTACGTGTTCCCCGAGAACCTAGCCGCATCCCAGCAGGGCTCAGCGGCCATCGTAGGCCAGATGCAGCTGTTCAACGAACTCTTCGGCCATTACCCCTTTGCAGAAGAGCGCTATGGCCACGCGGAATTTGTTTGGGGCGGTGGCATGGAGCACCAGACCATGAGCTTCATGGGGAGCTTTTCCTATGAACTGATGGCCCACGAATTGGCCCATCAGTGGTTCGGCAACACCGTCACCTGCGGCAGCCTGGAGGATATCTGGCTCAACGAAGGGTTCGCCACCTACCTGGCAGGTCTGTGTTATGAGTTCCTGGGTCCGCAGTACTGGACCATCTACAAGCGCAATGTGCGCAATGTGGTGATCAGCCAGCCCGATGGCAGCGTGAAGTGTACCGATACCACTACGGTGAGCCGGATCTTCAACGGCCGCTTGACCTACGGCAAGGGCATGTTCCTCTTGCACATGGCCCGTTGGGTGATCGGCGATAGCGCCTTCTTTGCCGCCTGCCGCAACTACCTGAACGACCCTGATCTACGCTTTGCCAGCGCCCGCACTGCGGATCTGCAGGACCATTTGGAGGCGGCCAGCGGCGTGGACCTCGATGGCTTCATGGCCGATTGGTATGTGGGCGAAGGACACCCGAGCTATACCCTCAACTGGGGCCAAAGCGAGCTGGGTGGAATGACCATCCTGCTGGAACAGACGCAGTCACACCCCAGTGTGGACTTCTTTGAACTTCCGGTGCCGGTACGCTTGTGGAATGCCACGCAGGATACGATCGTGGTGCTTGACCATACGTTCAGCGGGCAGACCTTCGATGTGCTGCCGGGCTTCCTGGTGGACAGCGTGGCCATCGATCCGGACATCTGGCTCGTTAGTGCCAACAACCTGGTGACCCAAGTGCCGGAGCTCGTCCGCACCACCGGCACGGTGCGCCTCTTCCCTAATCCTGCCAACGATCAGATGCAGGTGGCGCTTGCTTCATCGGACGGCCCGCTTCGCTGGCGTGTGCTGGATGCCCTGGGTCGCGACGTGGATGCCGGTCAATGGCCCACAGGAACCCTGCACCAGCTTAGCACGCTGCGCTACCCTGCCGGGCGCTACACCTTGGAGCTGAACCTTGGCACAGGCGCAGTCCGCAGCGGTTTTGCGGTGGTGCGATGAACCGGTCCCTACGTTAAGGATCGTGAAGGTCGGATACGCGCTGCTGTGCCCCCCGTTGCTGAGGTTAACTTGCGGCGTTCAACCCAAACATCCAACCCATGCTGTTCCATTCCCTCCTGCTTGGCGCCCTAGGCCTGCTCGCTGCACCCCATGACCCACTTCCCGATCTGACCATCGGTGCTGCACTTCCGGCAGCCGAGGTGAAGATGAAGGACGTCAGCGGCAAGGATCTTAGCCTGAAGGAACTGGCCGGCTCCAAGGGCCTGCTTGTGATCTTCTCCTGCAACACCTGCCCTTTTGTGGTGGGTTCCGACGACAGTGAAGGCTGGGAAGGCCGCTATCCCGAACTGGCCGCTTATGCCTCCCGCCACGGCGTGGGCGTGGCCTTCGTGAACAGCAATGAGGCCAAGCGCGAGCAAGGTGATTCCTTCGCTGACATGCAGCAGCGCTACAAGGACAAGAAGTACAGTGGCCATTATCTGCTGGATGCAGGCCATGTGGTGGCCGATGCCTTCGGAGCCCGCACCACCCCGCATGTGTTCCTCTTCGACAACACACTAAAGCTGGCCTACAAGGGCGCCATCGACGATAACGTGGGAAGCGCTGCGGCCGTCAAAGAGAAGTGGCTCCACAAGGCCATCGACGCGCTGGCTTCGGGTGCTGCCATCGAGCCTGCCATGACGCGCAACGTGGGTTGCAGCATCAAGCGCATGCCCCATAAGCACTAAGCCGTTCTTCGGCTTCGCAAGGCCGCGCTCCCACGAGGGGCGCGGCCTTGTTCATTTGTTGAAAACAACATTTCTGCACCGGGGGTGGGCACTGTTCCTTTGTACAAAGGCTTTTCGGATGAACGTTCTGTTGATCGGCAGTGGTGGAAGGGAGCATGCCATGGCATGGAAGCTGGCCCAAAGCTCCCTGTTGGACGAGCTCTACATGTGCCCCGGCAACCCCGGCAGCGCCCGCCATGGCCGCGCGGTGGACCTGGACATCAACGACCACAAGAAGCTGCGCGCGTTCCTGCTCGAAAAGAACATTCGCGTGGTGGTGGTGGGGCCTGAGGGTCCGCTCGTGGAAGGCCTGCACGATCGCATCGCGGAAGATCCCCAGCTCAGTGGCAAGGTCACCGTGATCGGGCCGCGCAAAGAAGGCGCCCGGCTGGAGGGCAGCAAGGACTTCGCCAAGGAGTTCATGTTCCGCCACAACATCCCCACCGCGGCGCACCGCACCTTCGTGAAGGGCCAATTGACCGAGGTGGAAGAGCACCTGGGTCGCATGCAGCCGCCCTATGTGATCAAGGCCGATGGTCTGGCCAGCGGAAAGGGCGTGGTGATCACCAGCGACAAGAAAGAAGCGCTGGCCACGGTGAAGAGCATGCTCGATGGCAGCAGCTTCGGCGCCGCAGGCGAGCGTGTGGTGATCGAGCAGTTCCTGCAGGGCGTGGAGCTCAGCGCCTTCCTCATCACCGATGGGGAGGCCTTCAAGATGTTGCCCGCCGCGAAGGACTACAAGCGCATCGGCGATGGCGACACCGGACCGAACACCGGTGGTATGGGCGC
>JALOLX010000235.1 GCA_025455765.1 Flavobacteriales bacterium
GGTGATCACCTCCTGCTCGTACGGCACGCCCAGCACGCCGAAGATGTTGCCCTGCGCCAGGTTCATGATGGCGATCAGGTCGGCATCCACCTTCACCGCGTGACGCACCACGGCTTTCACGAAGTGGTCGCTGTCCTCTTCGGCGATGGTGGCGTCGTACGCAATGCCGCGCTCGCTCAGGTACTGATCGGCGAAACGCAGGTGGTTCTCCAACTGCTTGTGCAGGAATTCATCGTCCTCCTTCGGTACGATCAGGTGTACCTTGCTGTTGAAGCTCTTGGCCATGTCGGCCACCAGGGTCAGCTTTTGGCGGGTCTCCTTGTGCAGGTCCAAAGGCACCACGATGGAGTCGTAGCCGTTGGCCTTGATGGACCGCTCCTGCACCACGATGAAGGGCACCTGTGAGCTGGTGATCACCCGCAGCGCGCGGCTGCCGGTGATGAACTGCATGCCCCGCATGCCATGGGTGCCCATCACGATCAGGTCCGCATCCACTTCTGCTGCCGCATCGCCGATATCGTCGTAGATGCTGCCCACGCGCACCAGCTTGTGCAGGGTCACGGACCCGGCCTTGCCGCGGAAGCCCTCGATCACGTCCGCCAGCTTCTTCCGTGCATCGTCCACTTCGCCCTGCTTGCCTACCACGTGCAGCAGGTAGATCTCTGCACCACTGTGCTGGGCCAGGGTGAGGGCGTGGTTCATGGCGTTCTCCGCCACCGCGCTGAAGTCGGTGGGGACAATGATCTTGCGGAGTTCTTGGCTCATGGTTCCGTTGGGTGGCCGGCAGGCAGGTGTCCGGGCGCCGACGAAGGTAGGAGGGCGCCTGCAATTGTGCACGCTCATTCCTCAGCAAAGGCCATACCAGCAACCGGTAGGCACCACGCCCTGAAGCGGTGAGCAAACGACAGCAAACGGCTGTAAACGCTTACAAACGAAGATCGCACGGATCACGGTCCTGGGCCGTCCCTCCTTTGCAGCCGGAAAGGCCACGGTGGCCGATCCACAGCGAAGAAAAACACAAGTGCCATGAACACGACGATGAAGAACAAGGTGCAACTGATCGGTAACCTGGGCGCGGACCCCGAGCTGAAGACCGTGACCGGCGGCCAGCATGTGCTGCGCATGAACCTCGCCACCAACGAGCGCTACAAGGCCCAGGACGGGGAGTGGAAGAGCGAGACGCAGTGGCACACGGTGGTGGTGTGGGGCAAGCAGGCTGAGCGCATCGCCGGCCAGGTGCGCAAAGGCACGGGCCTCGTGGTGGAAGGCCGCCTCGTTCACCGTCGCTACGAGACCAAGGAGGGCGAGAAGCGCTTCTCCACCGAGGTGGTCCTCAATGACTACCAGGTGCTGGCGCCTGCTGCCGTGGCGGAAATGAACTGAACGGTGCGGCTGCGCTCCGGGGTGTCCTCGGTCGGTGCGCAAGGTTGGTGTGGGTGAACGATCGGTGCAGCGATGCCCCGGAGCCGCCCTCCGTTCAACAGGTGCAAGGCCCTTGCTTCGGCAGGGGCCTTGCCGCGTTCTGTACCGCGGTCCCTTACGGGGTCGCCTTCACCATGCGCAGCACGGTGCTTCCGCTCGTGGTGCGCAGCTCCACCAGATATCCTCCGGGTGCCAGCATCGATACATCCACCGTGTGCCGCTCCACGCCGCTGGTCAACGGCCGGGTGAACAGCACGCGTCCGCCCATGTCCAGCACCCGGCATTCCACCGCTTCCACCGCAGGGCCGGTCAACAGCAACTGGTCCACCACCGGCATGGGATCCACGCGCCAGCCGATGTCATTCGCCTCCAGTGCATCTACAGCGGTGAGGCCGCCGGGAATGGCGTCCACCAGCACGCATTCGGTGACCGAGCAGGTGTCTCCCAGCATCGGACCCCAGGTGCGCAGCGTTCGGCACAGCTCATAGGTGCCGGGCAGCGTGTACGCGTGGATCGCCATGTTGCCCACTGAGCTCGCCCCATCGCCGAACTCCCAGCGCACGTCATGCTCAAGGCCTGCCGTGGATGAGGTATCCAGCACGCCCACCAGCTCGTTCAGGACGTAGTACGCGAAGCCAGGCTCCATGAACCCATCGCAGGGCGCGTTGCCCGGCCCCAGGTAGAGCCACTTCACCACGGTGGAGGTGCAATAATGCGGCGGTCCGCCGATCAGGGTCAAGCGGATGGCATGCGGGCCGGGACCGCTGAACGCATACGAGGCGGAACCACCCTCCACCTGGCTGCCGTCCGGGAACTCCCAGACGGCGGTATGTGCCATGGCCGTGATATCGCCCTGCTGAATGAACGTGATGTCCGAGCCGCTGATCCCCGCGATGGTAAAGTCAGCCAGCAACGCCAGACACGCGCTGTCCGGCAGGGCTTCGATCAGCTTGCAGGTGGAGGTGCTGCACGGCAGGAACGTCACCGCATCCAGCGCGTTCACCGTAAGGCACACCGGATAGCTGCCAGGACCCGGGAAGCCCGTGTACAGATCAGCGTCGTAGGACTGTTCCAAGGTGGTGGTGAAGCTGCTCCAGATGCTGTTCACCACGTAGGTCTCGCCAGGTTCCACCAAGGGTTCCAGGTAGTAGCTATACCCCCCCAGGATGTGTGCTTGGAAGTCCACGCTGAGGCTGGGGTGGCAACCGATCACGGATCCCCCGCCCCGCTCCTCGGAGGCTTGCGGGAAGAGTTGTGCCGCCACCAACAACGGCGAGCAGCTGCAGAAGAGCAACACGGATCGGAACAACGCGGTGTTCATGGGCGAGCGGGCAGATGAAGGATCAGGCGCAGTTCGGCGCCGTGGCGAAGGGTTGTGGCATAGACCGTGGAGCGTGGCTGCACGGCGCTGATCGGCCAGAGGGCGAGATAACCGGCCTGGATGGTCCAGTGTTCATGCAGCCGCCAACCCAGGTCCAGACCCGTAAGGCCCAGCACCGTGGCCGGATACCGCTCCTGGCGCTGGCTGGCGGTGAGGGTGCCTGCCCCCAACTGATCGGCTGAGCGGCGCAGGATACCCGGCCCTGCTTCGGCCTGGGTGAGCTCCACCGCAGGGCCCATGCGCACGCCCACGCTCCATCGCCGCCATTCCTGCTGCCAATGGGCAAGCACCGGTATGCGCACCGTGCTGCGTCGGTCCACACCCTGGGTCACGGTCTCCACTGCGGTGGTCGTGACGATGGTGTCCACATCGCTCACGAAGACCTGACCGTTCAGGGTAACGTAGTACGATTCGATGGAACGGTCCTCCTGGATCGTGCGGTCCACATGCCGGAAGCCGCGTTCAAAGCGGTCGGTCATCAACCCCACCGAGAGTCCGAAGCCCGAGCGCCACTGCCGGCCCAACGCACCACCCCAGGTGAGCTGTTGCTGCCAGCCTTCCGCTTCGTTCAGGGCATCGCTCAAGGCCAGGTCCTCGCCGTACCAGGTGCTGCGGCTGGTGGTACTCCCTACGTGCAGCGCCAGCCACCACTCGGCCGGAGGCACGCGGTAGAGCGGCGCGGTGCGGCGGGTCAGCGTGGCATCCGGTGGTGCTGTGCGCAACACGGTG
>JALOLX010000236.1 GCA_025455765.1 Flavobacteriales bacterium
GGCTCGGGCAGCTCGGTCTGCACATACTCGTGCCAGTAGGTGGGCGTGTTGCCCTTGCCGTAGATCTTGATGCCCACCATGCCGTTGCCGCTGTGGGTGCTTTGTTTGCCTTCGCTGTGCTTCTTGGGGTGGGCCCAGCAGGTGGGGTCCAGCGTGGTGCTGAAGTGGTCCGGCGTGGTCTGGGTGGGCGAGCTCCAGCCCGTCACCGCCGCGTTGAACTTGGCCGCATCGGTGGTCCAGGCGCAATAGGTGCGTTCCACGTCCTCGAAGCCGGGGTTGAGCACGAGGTTGGGCATGGTGTCGTTCGCCAGCGTGCGTTCCAACAGGTTCTGTGCATGCAGCGCAGCAGGGGCGAGGATCAGCGAAAGCGTGAGCGCTATGTACGGGCGGTGCATCATGGGAACAAAACTACCGGGGTGTGCAGGGGCAGTGTGTGCAAGGATCGGGCCGGGTTTGAACAAGATCAAGTTGGTGGTGGAACGGTGGCGGTCCGCCAGAAGTCCGCACCTTGTGGGCCGGGCAACGACAGTGTTCCTGTCAACGTCCCTCAAGGCCATGCGCAAGGTGTTCGCGTTGATCAAGGAGAGCCTGTCGTCGTCGGAAGAGACCGACTACACGGGCATCGATGTGCGCAAGGCCATCGTACTGCTCAGCATCCCGATGGTGGTGGAGATGGGCATGGAGGCCGTGTTCGCGCTGGTGGACATCTTCTTCGTGAGCAAGCTGGGCGAACATGCCATCGCTACGGTGGGGCTTACGGAACTCTTGCTCACGCTGGTGTATTCCGTGGCCTGGGGCCTGGGTATGGGCATCACCAGTGTGGTGGCCCGGCGCACCGGCGAAAAGGATCCGAAAGGTGCTGCGGAGGCTGCGGTGCAGGGCTTGCTGCTCACGGTACTGCTTGGCGTTGTGATGGCGGTTCCCGGACTGCTGTTCCCCGAAGCCTTGCTGCGCTTGATGAACGCGGAGCCCGAGGTGGTGGCCATCGGTACTGGGTACGTGCGCATCATGTTCGGCAGCAACGTGATCATCCTGCTGCTCTTCGCCATCAATGCGATCTTCCGTGGTGCCGGTGATGCGGCCATCGCCATGCGGTCCCTCATGCTGGCCAACGGCATCAACATCCTGCTCTGTCCGCTGATGATCCACGGCTTCGGTGAGTGGGGCGGCCTGGGAGTGACCGGGGCGGCCGTGGCCACCGCCACTGGTCGGGGCATCGGAGTGCTGTATCAGCTCTCGCGCCTGTTCGCTCGCTCCGGAAGGATCGCGCTCCGCGGTCTGCCGCTACGCTTGCAACCCGCGGTCATGTGGACCATTATCCGGGTCTCGTTCGGCGGTGTGCTGCAGTTCGTCCTGCCTTCGTTAAGCTGGATGTTCCTGGGGTCTATCGTGGCCAAGTTCGGCAGTGCGGCCACCGCTGGATATACCGTGGCCGTGCGCATCATGATCTTCTCGCTGCTGCCCTCGTGGGGCATGGCCAACGCGGCCAGTACGCTCGTGGGCCAGAACCTCGGCGCTGGGCAGCCCGACCGTGCCGAACGTTCCGCCTGGTTGTGCGGGCACTACAACATGTTCTATCTGGTGAGCATCGCGGTGGTCTTCTGGCTGTTCGCGCCCGGCTTGGTGGGCTTCTTCAGCGAAGGCGAGCAATTGGGAGAATACGGCGTGGCGGCGTTGCGCACGCTCTGTCTGGGCTACTTCTTCTACGGCTATGGCATGGTACTGGCCCAGGCGTTCAACGGCGCAGGCGATACGCTCACCCCCACGTGGATGAACGCGTGCTGCTTCCTGTTGATCCAGATCCCGCTGGCGTGGTATTTGAGCACCATGTTGGGCTGGGGAGCGCAGGGCGCGTTCACCGCAGTGCCCATCAGCGAAAGCCTCCTCGCGATCCTCAGCGCTGTGCTGTTCCGGCGGGGGAAGTGGAAGTTGGTGAAGGTGTAGGTGTGAGGGTCATCGACCCTCCAACCTACTCTGCCCTGAACTCCTTCGGCCGCCCCGCCTTGTACCAGCGCAGCAGCGTATCGAGCATGTGCTCCATCTTGCGCGCATCGGCCCAGGTGGACCGGAACACGAGGTTGCCGTCCTTGTCCACGAGATAGGCGCCGTTGGGGGCCTTGCCGTAGGCTGTGTACACCGCATCGTTCAGGCCATCCACCAGCACCGGCAACGTACCCAATGCAGCGAATTCCTTCGCATACGCCAGCTTCTCGGTCTCGCTCTGGGGCTGCGGGTACTTCTTGAACTTCTTGCCATCACCGGGATGCAGCTCCCGTCCATAGATCACGAAGAGGTCCACGTCCTCGCGGGCATACTTCTTTGCCAGCGCGCTCCAGCGCACCAATTGCATGCGCGACGGTGGGTTGCTGATGCTGCCGAACATGAAGGCGCGGATGCGTCCGTTGTGGTCGCGCAGCCGGTAGCGGCCCTCACGGTCGGCGAATGGCAGGTCGAAGTCATGGGTGAAGGGTTCCATCCCGCCACCTTCGCTGTAGGTGCGTAGCTCGCGGTAGGTCTGCCGCATGAGCTTATCGAAGTTCATGCGCCACACGCTCACGGTCTTCCGCATGTCCCTGATCTCGCTCTTGCTGTACGCATTGAGGTAGTAGTCCAGGTCGTCGTGGAAGACCAGGGCGCTGTCAGACGCGTACCACGAAGGGTCCCAGTTGTTGAGCTGGGCACGGCCTGGCTGGGTGAACAGGAGGATGAGGAGCGCAAGCAGGAGGCGCATGGGGCCGGTGGGATGTGGTGTGTAAAGGTACTTCTCTGCGTGCAGCACCGCGTCCAGGATCGATCAGGCGCCAGCCATACCTTTGGTGATACGCGTCACTGTCAGGAACCAGTGGGCCCACCGACCTTTGTACCATGAAGCGTTGGATGCTCTACTCCCTGTTCATCGTACTCGGTGCTGCGGCCGGTTGGGCCTACTGGAACTGGTACGGCTGCACCAATGGCTGCGCCATCACCGGACAGTGGTGGACCAGTACGGCCTACGGCGCGGTGATGGGCTACCTTACCCTTGGCCTGGTGATCCCGGAAAAGAAGCTGCCACCGGTGTCCTGACGCAGCGAGGGCCATGCGTATGCCGCGCTGATCAGCCCAGGAAGGCCACTTCCACCCACTCCTCATCGCCCAGCCGCAGGTCGCGCAGCCGCAGTTCCACGGTCCAATAGACCACCGGTGCATCCTTGCGCAGTTCCACCGGCTTGTAGGGCCAGTTGCGCACCTTCAGGAACACCGGCTCGGGCCAACTGGCGTCATAGAGCACACTGAAGCGCATGGCCTGGTGGTCCACCACGAGCTTGCGGTCGCGCAGGTCGAAGGCGGTGGTGGTGACCACCAATGCAGCCGGGTACAAGCGACGCTGCCACCCCTTGTCAGCACTGCGAAAGAGGGCCTGCCTGAACTCCAACCGAGGCATGCTGGTGCCACTGAGCACGGCCACGGGGTTGGCGCGATCGAGACGTACGTGTTGCAGGGCCATGGCGCGATCAGAACTTCCAACGCAACTGAAGCTTCAGGTCGCTGCG
>JALOLX010000237.1 GCA_025455765.1 Flavobacteriales bacterium
GCTTACCATGACCTTCACCCCCGATGACGGTGGCGAAGTGCAGACCTGGAACGTGTACGACTTCGAGGGCAATGGTGTGGCCCTGAGCATGTACAACACCGACGAGAGCATCGAGGGCTTCGCGCGCAGCTGCTTCAACCTGGCGCTGGCGAAGAAGTGGCCGCTGTACCTCAGCACCAAGAACACCATCCTGAAGAAGTACGACGGCCGCTTCAAGGACATCTTCGAAGAGGTGTACCAGAAGGACTTCAAGGCCGCGTTCCAGGAGGTCGGCATCGTGTATGAGCACCGCCTGATCGACGACATGGTGGCCAGCGCCATGAAGTGGAGTGGCGGCTATGTGTGGGCCTGCAAGAACTACGATGGCGACGTGCAGAGCGACACCGTGGCGCAGGGCTTCGGATCGCTGGGCCTGATGACCAGCGTGTTGATCACCCCGGATGGCAAGACCATGGAAGCGGAGGCCGCACACGGCACGGTCACCCGCCACTACCGCATGCACCAGCAGGGCAAGCCCACGAGCACCAATCCCATCGCCAGCATCTTCGCCTGGACACGGGGTCTGGCCTTCCGTGGCAAGCTCGATGGCAACCAGCAACTGATCGACTTCTGCACCAAGTTGGAGCAGGTCTGCATCCGCACAGTAGAGAGCGGGAAGATGACGAAGGACCTGGCCGTGTGCATCCATGGGGAGAAGGTGGGCACACAGCACTACCTCACCACGGAGGCGTTCATGGCCGCGCTGCGGGAGGAGCTGGAGCGGGGGATGGCGTGATCATGTTGAGTGAACGACGCGGTGAACGGGCCATGTACGGCCCGTTCGCTTTTGGCGGACCTTCGTAGAAATGAAGCCGCTGTTCGCCAGCTTGCCGCGCCATGCTGTACTCATCGCCATCGTGGCGGTGCTGGTGCATGTGGTGACAGCGTGGAACAGCAGCGGCTACCACAGCGCGGACGAGCACCACCAAGTGATCGGGTTCGCGCAACACAAGCTGGGCGAGTTGCCGCCGGGTCAGCTGGCCTGGGAGTATCCCACGGGGATCCGCTCCTCCATTCAGCCTTGGGTCGCGGCCGGCACGATGGTCATGGCGCGGTCCGTGGGCTTGACGGACCCGCTGCACCAAGCCTTCCTGCTGCGGCTGCTCTCTGCCTTGCTCGCCTTGGTGGCTGTCCGAGCCTTTGTCCGTGCCGCACGTGATCAACTGCCGAACGATCTACAGCAACCGTTCATACTGCTCACCATCGGGCTCTGGTTCCTCCCATACCTGCACGTGCGCTTCAGTTCCGAGGGCTGGTCCGCTTCGTTCCTACTGCTGGGCCTTGCCGCGCTGCTGCGCGGTTCGGACAAGGACGCGCGGTGGACCTGGCAAGCCGGCGGGGCCATGGCGGTGGCGGTGCTGGTACGGCCATCCACCGGTGTGATCGCGGCTGGTGCGTTGGCCTGGCTGATCGTGATCCTCAGACCCGGTCCCCGACCGCTGATCCAGGTGGTACTGGCAGTCCTGCTCACGGTGGTGCTCGGCGCGGTGGCGGACAGCCTCTTCTACGGCCGGGCGGTGCTGAGCACGTGGAACTACTGGATGATGGCCCTGAGCGGCCCGCCGCGGGAAGCCTTCGACACATTACCATGGTATTACTACACGCCCTGGGTGGTGAAGTACGCAACGCCACCGATCGGCGCAGCGTTGTTGGCCGCTTACGGCGTGGTGTTGGTGCGGGATCCGCGCCACCTGCTGATCTGGTGCATCACGCCGATGCTGGTGGTACTGAGCCTGGTGCCGCACAAGGAGCTGCGCTTCCTCCACCCCCTTGCCGACCTGGCACCGTTGCTGATCGTGCTTGCCGTAGCGCACCTACCCGAGCGGATGAAGGCGGTCCCTACCTTGTTGCGACAGTTCTTCGTTGGCGGGCTGGTGCTCATCAACCTGGCAGCATTGACCGTAGTGATGATGCGGCCTGCGGGCAATGGCACTACCGGTCTGGTGCCGATGATGCGCGATGCCGGGCCGGTGACCTACCTCATCGAACCGGTGGATAGCTGGCGTATTGAAGTGCCACCGTTCTACCGGAGCATGGTGGCGGGCGATACGGTCATCGCTCCGGCTGCCGTGCGGGGCCCGTTGGCCACCCCGTTGGTGGTGGCGCGCGACGCGGATATCGCGCTGTTACAGGCCCGTTCAGCGCAGCAATTCGAACCACTGGCACGGACAGCGACGTACTGGCAAGAACACGCGATGCGTTGGTATACGTGGAGCGAAGGTGGAGTGCCATGGACGCTCTATCGGGTGCATGCAGCAGGTCCTGCACATGCACGGGACTGACCATCTTTGCGGGCGCTCACTGCTGCTCGACCATGCGGTGCCAGCATGTCCAACGCCTCCGCCTCACCCATTCGTCCACGTGACCTGGACCGGTTGGCCTTACCCGCCATCATCAGCGGCATTGCTGAGCCGGTGATCTCGTTGGTGGACACGGCCTTTGTAGGTCGGCTGGGCACCGCGGACCTGGCAGCGGTGGGCATCGCCAGCAGCTTCTTCCTCCTTGTGGTGTGGGTGCTGGCGCAGACGCGCAGTGCCGTGCTGGCCGTGGTGGCGCGCTACTTCGGTGCAGGGCGCCTGAGCGAGGTAGAGGGGCTTGTTCCCATCGCCATCTGGATGAACTTCGTGCTGGGCTTTGGGTTCTTCGCGCTCACCAATGCGTTCGCGGAGCCCATCTTCCGGATGTACAATGCTGACGGAGCGATCCTGGAGAAAGCGGTGGCCTACTACCACATCCGCAGTTTCGGTCACCCGATCGTGCTGGCGACCTTCGCCATAACAGGCGCTTTTCGCGGCATCCAGAACCTCAGTTGGAGCATGTGGATCAGCATCACCGGTGCGGTGGTCAATGGCTTGCTGAACCCGCTCTTCATTTTCGGGTGGGGAAGCATGGCCGGCATGGGGAGCGAAGGCAGCGCCTGGGCCAGCTTGATCGCGCAGTGCGTGATGTTCGGAATGGCGGTCTACATCCTGCGTACACGCACCCCCTTCACGCTGTTCCCTTCACGTTGGTCGCACCCCGAGCTGAAAGGCCTGTGGCTATTGAGCAGCAACCTCTTCGCGCGCACCATTGCCCTCAACCTCTGTTACTACCTGGGCAACCGCTACGCCACGGGCTACGGCGAGGCCTACATCGGCGCGCACAGCATCGCCATGCAGGTGTGGTTGTTCAGCGCGTTCTTCATCGATGGTTACGCGGCTGCCGGGAGCGTGCTCATCGGTCGGCTGCAGGGCGAAGAGAACTGGCGTGATCTGTACCGCATGGGCTGGCAGGTGGTGCGCAAGAGCGTATGGATCGGAGCAGGGCTATCGATCGTTTACGCGGTAGGCTACTTCCATGTCGGAGGCCTCTTCACACAAGACCCTGCGGTGCTCGGCCTATTGGCGGGGGTGTTCTGGCTGGTGGTCATCACCCAGCCCATCAACGCGGTGGCCTTCGCGTTCGACGGCGTGTACAAAGGCTTGGGCAATGGCAAGCTCTTACGCAACGT
>JALOLX010000238.1 GCA_025455765.1 Flavobacteriales bacterium
GACCTTGAGCGAGCAGCACCTGCATATCGTCAGCTTTGATGTGCCGAGCCCACCGAGCTATGGTGGCGTGATCGATGTGTTCTACAAGGTGAAGGCCTTGGCCGAGCTGGGCGTGAAGGTGCACCTGCATTGCTTCCACTACGGCCGGCCGCGTGCGAAGGACCTGGAGGCGATGTGTGCCAAGGTGTACTACTACCCGCGTCGCACGGGCAAACTGCAGCTGTTGAACCGCCTGCCGTACGTGGTGGTGAGCCGCCGCGGCGAAGCGCTGATGGAGCGCCTGCAACAGGACAGCCATCCGATCCTGTTCGAGGGTCTGCATTGCTGCTACTACCTCGGTGATCCACGCCTGCATGGGCGCATCCGCATCGTGCGGGCGCACAACGTGGAGCACGACTACTACGGTGCGCTGGCCAAGGCGGCGAGCAACACCTTCCGCCGAACCTACTTCATCAACGAGGCGCACAAGCTGCAACGCTTCGAGCCCGTGCTGGCCGAGGCGGACCATGTGCTGGCCATCTCACCGAAGGACGAAGCCTACTTCGGGTCGCACTTCCACAACGTCACCCACATTCCCGCCTTCCATGCCATGGACCGGGTGTCGGTGCCCGATGGCCTGGGGGACTATGCCTTCTACCACGGCGCATTGGGTGTGCCCGAGAACGACCAAGCGGCGCTGTACCTGGTACGCACGGTCTTCAAGGACCTGAAGGTGAAGCTCATCATCGCCGGCAGCGACGCCAGCCCCGAGCTACGGCGCGAAGTGGCACGCACCCCCAATGTGGAATTGCGCGAGAACATCGGCACCACCGAGATCCACCAGTTGGTACGCGAGGCCCAGGTGAACGTGCTGCCGACCTTCCAGGCCACCGGCATCAAGCTGAAGCTGCTGCTCTGCCTGTTCTCCGGCCGCCATGTGGTGTGCAATACGCCGATGGTGGAGGGCACCGGACTGGAGCAGCTCTGCCACGTGCACGACGATCCCCGCTCCATGCGCAACAGCATCCTGGCGTGCATGGGCAAGCCGTGCAACGGCCAAAGCCTCGAACGCCGCATGGCGGTGCTGGAGGAGCGCTTCAGCAACCGAAGGAACGCCGAGCGGATCGTGGGGTTGTTGGGCGTATAGCGATGAGGGTCGAAGACCCTCATCGCTATACCGCCCCCGCAGCGCTCAGCTCCAGCAACTGCGCGTTCTCGCAGCGCACCACCCGCGTGTTGAACTTCTTCATGTGGGTGTAATCGTGCGTGGCCATGATCACACTGCGGCCGCTGCGGCTGATGTCGAAGAGCAGGTCCAGGATCTCGCCGGTGGTCTCGGGGTCCAGGTTGCCGGTGGGCTCGTCGGCCAGGATCAGCTCGGGATCGTTGAGCAGGGCGCGGGCGATGCTCACCCGCTGTTGCTCGCCACCGCTCAGCTCGTGCGGCATCTTGTAGCCTTTGTTGGCCAGGCCCACCTTTTCCAACACCTGTCCCACGCGCTCGTCCATGCGCTTGGTATCGGACCAGCCGGTGGCTTTCAGCACGAAGAGCAGGTTCTCCTTCACCGTGCGGTCGGTGAGCAGCTGGAAGTCCTGGAACACGATGCCGATCTTGCGGCGTAGGTAGGGTACCTGTGAGCGCTTCAGCTTGGAGAGGTCGAAGCCGCACACATGCCCTTCGCCCTCCTTCAGGGGCAGGTCGCCGTAGAGGGTGCGCATCAGGCTGCTCTTGCCGCTGCCGGTGCGGCCGATGAGGTAGAGGAACTCGCCCTTCTGCACGCTGAGGTCCACGTTGTTCAGCACCAGGTTCTCGCGCTGGAAGATGCGCACGCCGTGCAGCAGGATGATGGGGGAGTCGCTCATGGTGAAGGTCGCCAGTGAAAGGCGTGGGGCCAAAGGTCAAAATTTTCGGGGGTGGTGCGGCGTTGGACCAGTGGATCTTCTCCTCCGGCACCGAAGTTGCACTACCGCCCCCAGGTGAACACGTTCGCGTGGATAAGTACGCCCGCGCGCAGACCACTGCCCCCGCAGCGCCCGAGAACTTTGACCACTTGATGAAGCACCGTCCCATGATGGCGAAACGAGCTGTACTGCTGGCCTTGTTGCTCACCTCCGCAGGAGGCGCCATGGCCCAGCGACCGGCCCACTACGAGCATGCCAATGCCGACCTGGTCAACGCGCTGGAACTCTTCAGCATGGCCAAGTACGGCGCAGCGCAGTACGAGCTGGCCCGCGTGATCGCACGCATCCCTGATCCACACGACCCCGCCCGCGTGGAGGCCGAGTTCCATGCCGCGCTGTGTGCCGTGCGCCTGTTCAACGATGACGCGGGCTATCGCCTCACCACCTTCATGGCCGAGCACCCGGAGGACCTGCACATCGGTGCGGTGCGCTTCGAGCTGTTCAAGCACACCTTCGCTGAGAAGAAGTGGAAGCAGGCGCTGGCCTGGAGCGATCAGGTGGACCGCTTCGCGCTGGATACCGAGGAGCTGGAGGAATATCGCTTCAAGCGCGGCTATGCCTACTTCCAGGAGGATGACAAGGAGAAGGCCTTGGGGGAGTTCACCGAGGTGCAGAACGGCACCGGGCTCTATGCCACGCCCAGCCGGTACTATGCTTCGCACATCCAGTACGAACGCGGCAACTACGAGACCGCGCTCACTGGCTTCCGCAGCTTGGAGAGCGATGAGAACTTCCGCAAGGTGGTGCCCTTCTACATCGCGGAGATCCTCTTCCTGCAAGGCAAGTATGACGAGCTCAATGCCTATGTGAAGCCACTGTTGGAGGACCCCGAAGGCACCAAGCGGATCAACGAGATCAATCGCCTGGCGGGCGAGGCCAACTACCGCCGGGGCAACTATGCAGAGGCCATTCCCTACCTGCAGAAGAGCGTGCAGCGGGTGGGGGTGGAGCGTGGCGACCGCTACATCCTGGGCTATGCGTACTACCGCAGCGGCGACTGCCAGAAGGCGCTGGCTGAGTTCAATCTGGTGGCGAACGGCACCGACAGCATCGCCCAGCTGGCCACTTATCACATGGCCGATTGCTACCTGAAGCTGAACGAAAAGAACTACGCCCGCAACGCCTTCAAGAAGGCATACGAGATCGGAAGCGATGTGAAGGTGAAGGAGGACGCGCTATTCAACTACGCCAAGCTGAGTTATGAGCTGAGCTTCGATCCGTACCACGAGGCCATCAATGCCCTGCGCAACTACCTGCGCACCTATCCCAACACGCCGCGCAAGGACGAAGCATACGAGTTCTTGCTGAACGTATACCTGAAGACGAAGAACTACGAGGACGCATTGGCCGCTTTGGACGAGATCCAGAACAAGGACCTGCGCTTGAAGGAAGCCTACCAGAAGCTGGCCTACGACCGCGGGGTGGAGCTGTACGAAGGCCGCAAGTATGCCGATGCGGCGCTCTTCTTCGAGCGTGCATTGCGCTATCCGGTGAACCAGGAGGTGAACGCCCGCGCCCACTTCTGGATGGCCGAGAGCTACTACGGCCAGGGCGATCTGCCCGCCGCGCTGCGCAAGTACGA
>JALOLX010000239.1 GCA_025455765.1 Flavobacteriales bacterium
ACCTGGAAAAGGATAGCTCAGCAAGCGCTCCTTGGCCGCAGGCGTGAGCTTCTTCGCGGGCAGCTTCTCCTGTTTGCAGATGCCATCAAGGAAGGCCTGCGCAAGCAGAAGGATGTCGTTGCCTCGGTCGCGCAAGGGCGGCAGTTCAATGGGGATCCCCATGATCCGGTAGTACAGGTCTTCGCGGAACCGCCCTTCCTGCACCTCCTTGGCGAGGTCCTTGTGGGTGGCCACGATCAGGCGCACGTCCAGCTTTACCAGCTGCTCGCCACCTACCCGCGTGAGCTCGCGTTCCTGCAGCACGCGCAGCAATTTGCTCTGCAATGCGGCATCCATCTCGGCCACCTCGTCCAGGAAGAGGGTTCCTTTCTGCGCCTCCTCGAACTTGCCCAGCTTACGCGCTACGGCCCCGGTGAAGGCCCCCTTCTCGTGGCCGAAGAGTTCGCTCTCCACCAATTCACTGGGAATGGCCGCCATGTTCACCGCCACGAACGGCGCCTTCTTGCGTTCGCTGTTGAAGTGGATGGCCTTCGCCACAAGTTCCTTGCCCGTACCCGTTTCGCCGGTGATGCTCACGTTGATGGAGGTGCGCGTGGCCTTCTCCATCACCTGGAACACTTTCTGGAGCGCCGGGCTGTTGCCCTTGATCAAGGTGCTGAAGTCATACTTGCGCCCCAGTTCGGTGCGTAGTTCCTCCACTTCCTTGACCAAGGCCTGGTTCTCGCGGATCCGCACGATGGCGTTCCAAAGCAGGTCTTTGGTGTTGTCGTCCTTCACGATGTAATCGCGCACACCCAACTTCAAGAGGGCTACGGCACGCGCCACATCCTCCTGACCGCTCACCACGATCACCGCCGCGGACGGATCGGCGTCCTTGATCCGCTTGAAGAGGTCCTCGCCGCTCATATCGGGCAGCGATAGATCGAGGGTGATGACCGCAGGCCGCTCGTGCAGGGCCTTCAGCAGGCTCTTGCCATCGGTGAACAAGCGCACCACATGATCCGGGTTCAGGCCCAGGTGGTATTGGAGCAACTGGCCGTAGAACGGGTCGTCCTCGACGATGAAGATGGAATGTCCAGGAACAGGCATCGCTCCCAAAGATGGAGACAATCCCGGGAACCGGAATGGCGTACCGTCGGACCACCGCATCATCCCATGATGCGTTCAAGGGTGCGCACCATCCGATAGCTGCGGCGAAGGTCCCATGCCAGGCGTAATGCGAGCACCACCATCACCTGCACCAGGGCCTGGAACAGCACGATCACGGTGGTGCTCAAGGTGCCATGGAGCAAGTAGGTGATCACCAACGTGGCCACCTGTACAATGAGGATGGTGATCACGGCTTGCGGCGCGGTGCGCAGGTTCTTCAGGAACCAGTGATGCAGGTGGTTCCGATCCGGCGAGAAGGGGCTTCGTCCTTGGGCGATGCGATCGGCGAATACACGCAACGTATCGATGACCGGACCCATGAACAGGGCACAGAGCAATTCCACCATGCGACTGCGCTCCAAGGCGGGCATCTGGTCCGCGTGGCCCATGAGCATCACTCCGGAAACAGCCAAGGTGAAGCCGATCGGCAATGATCCGCCGTCGCCCAGGAAGACCTTCGCCGGGCGCCAGTTGTGTTGCAGGAAGATGAGCAAGGCACCGGCCAGCGCCAGTTGCATGGGCCAAGCGCCCTGCAGCCCGCACCACCATCCAAGCAGGATCAGCACCATCAGGATGTAGACACCCAGGGTACCCGCAAGACCATCGATGCCGTCCACCAGGTTGAAGGCGTTGGTAAGCCCCACGATCACAAGCACGGTGAGCACATATTGTGCAGCGAGCGGAAGCAGGTCCAGCCCGAAGAGACCACCCAAGTGCGTGATGCGATGGCCGCTGAAAGCGATGGCTGAAGCCAGCAACAGCTGCAGGACGAAGCGCATTCGGGGGGAGAGGTTCACGCGGTCGTCCGCGATCCCGACGATGGCGAGCAGGATGTACCCGAAGAAGAGGAACGGCGCTTCGGCGATGAACGCGCGACCTTGCGGAAGGATGAGCATGATGATGGACATCACCAGCAGGACACCGATCCCACCTGTGGCCGGTGTGGGCGCGGTGTGCCACTTACGCTGGTCAGGCTTGTCCAACCATTGCCCACGCCGGCTGATGTCGATCACTGCGGGCACCACCAGCATGCCCAACGTCATGGCGAGGAAGAGGATGGGGAGTTGGATGAAGAGGTCGTTCATGGCTCAACGTTTTTCAAAAAAGGGTGCGGCGTGTGTGAGGTGTGTGAGGCCAAGCTGGGTGTACTGCGCAGCGAGAGGCGCTGGAACAGCTGCCCGAATGCGCGGCTTCTCCCCGGCCTCCACCACGCGTTCGATCAGGTCCATGTACTTGTGCGCGATGGTGCGCCAGGTGTAGCGTCGCTGTGCGATGCGCTCCATGGTCAGGCCCATGCCCTGTAGTTCTTCGGAACCCAGGCCCAACACGTGGTTCCGCAGATCGCGCGCATCGCTGAAGTAGGCAGCTCTTCCCTCCGTGGTCGTGCGGTTGTAGGAAACACCGTAGGCGATGATCGGTCTACCCAGGTACATTGCTTCCACCAGCGAAGGGTTCGTTCCCCCAGCACTGTGGCCATGGATGTAGAGCGCGCAGTTGCCGCGGAGCAGGTCCAATTCACGCTGATCATAGATGGGGTCTAGTAGCAGCATGTGCGTGTGGTCGGCGTACTTCTGGCGTAGGGCCCGGCCATACTCGCTCTTCTCCCAGTTGCCCACCACCACCAGCGTACGCTGCACCAGCGGCGCAAAGGCCTCCAGCACCACATGTACGTTGTTCTCCGGCTCGATACGGGCGACCTTGAAGGCGTAATTGCTTCCCAGGAACGGGTAGCGCTCCTTGTCCGATGGCGTAATGGTGGGTCGAAGTGTATGATCGGCACCGTACTCGATGATGCGACTGAGCGTATTGTAGCGCATGGCCGTGTAGTCCTGGATGGACTCGTTGTCGCTGATGTCCGCATGGGCGTAGCGCACGGCGAGCCGCTCCGCATACCACAGGTACCAGCGGGCCATCTTGTTCCACTTGGCGCGTTTCCACTCGATCCCATCGATGGACACGATGATGCGTTTGCGGGTGAACAGCCGGACGAAGGGCAGCAGGAAGCAACCGCTCACCCCGAGGATCAGCAGCACATCCGCCACGAAGAGGGCATGCAGGATGCTGAGCGCATCGTAGGGAATGCTCTGGATACCGTTCGCATCGAGCGGGATGTACGTGAGCTTCGCCTTTCGGAAGGTGGGCTTGCGGTCCGCTTTCGCATAGCGTTTGCCGGAGCAATACACGCGCAGATCGTACCGCTTGTCCAGGTTCACCACCAGCTTTTCGGCCAGGGTCTCGAAGCCGCCGTAACAGGCCGGCACACCTACTGTTCCAATGATCGCGACACGCTTCTTCCGTTCCATGGGTTCGTATTCTGAACCCGACTTAACCAGCCCGATGCCAGATCCGATCAG
>JALOLX010000240.1 GCA_025455765.1 Flavobacteriales bacterium
ACCTACCGCTTCAAGCATGCACCCTTCCGGCTGGGCATGATGATGGAGAACCTGCAACAGTGGGACCTCACCAAGGAAGACCCCAACGCCACGGTCAACATCGACCCCACCACCGGCGACGTGATCGAGGACAAGGTCACCAACGGCGAGAAGGCATTGCTCCACCTGGTACCGAGCGCCGAGGTGCTGCTGAGCGAGAACTTCATGCTGCGCGTGGGCTACAACTTCCGTCGCCGGCGCGAGATGATCCTGCCCGACAAGCCTGCGATCACCGGCCTCAGCTTCGGCATCGGGCTGCGGGTCAGCAAGGCCCACCTGAGCTACGGCTATTCGCAGATCAACCTCTCAGGTGTGAGCAACACCATCACGCTCTCGGTACGCTTCGACGATTTCAAGCGCGAAGGCTGAACGGAAGGTGTTGGCGCCGCACCTGGGTGAAGAACCGCAGGTCTTCGCTCAACCTCCCGTACTTTTCGGGCCGTGAACCGCATCACCATCGCCATCGACGGCTTTTCCTCCTGCGGGAAGAGCACCCTGGCCCGGCAGCTGGCGCAGCACCTGGGTTATACCTACATCGATAGCGGTGCGATGTACCGCGCAGTTGCGTTGTATGTGATGGAGAACGGGTTGGTGGGCGATGGGCAGCTGCTGAAGGAAGGCTTGATGCAGGTGCTCGATGGCCTGGATATCCGCTTCCAGCACGATCCGATGACCGACAAGAGCGCCACCACGCTCAACGGACGCAACGTGGAGCAGGAGATCCGCACCATGGCCGTGAGCAACCACGTGACCCTCGTGAGCCCGGTGCCTGAAGTGCGTGCCAAGCTGGTGCGCTTGCAGCAGCAGATGGGGCGCGAGAAGGGCGTGGTCATGGATGGCCGCGACATCGGCACGGTGGTCTTCCCCGATGCTGAGGTGAAGCTCTTCATGACGGCCCGACCGGAAGTGCGCGCCCAGCGCCGCTTCCATGAGTTGAAGATGAAAGGTGCGACGGTCACCCTGGCCGAGGTGGAGGCCAACATCCATCAGCGCGACCTGGACGATACCACCCGCAAGGCCGATCCACTCACCAAGGCTGCCGATGCCATTGTCATCGACAACAGCGACATCACCGCAGAGGAGCAGTTCGTGCGGGCGTTGGACATCGTGTTGGGCGTGCTGGCGCAGGTGGGGCAGGAGTGAAGGGGGGCGCGGCAAAGCGAACCTGGTCGATGCCGACATCCGCGAGGCGAAGAGCGTCTTGTACAGTCCCCAAGCCTAACGTGGTACGCCGCACATTCACTGCGGAGATCTCATCCAAAAGAAGCTCTTCCGGGACATTCCGGAAGTAGAAGATGAGCACACCCCAGGGCATCGGGCAGCCCGCTTCCCAGGCGGCGTGGTCGTCGAACATGCAGAGGAGATCCGGGGGCAGTCTACCCTCGTTGATGGCACGATGCAGATGAGGTAGGATGCGCTTCCACTGCCCGTGTTCGGGATGGTAGTTCCCTCGGTGATGCCAGAGCAACAGGTGGAAGTCCCCGATGGCCTGTCCAAGTGTACGATCATTCGGCATCCAACCGGCTTCACAGCGTTGGATGATCAGCTCCATATGCAAGGAGTCGTGGTACGCCAGACGTTCCGGATCATGGTCAGGGTTGGATCGCTGATGTTGGTCGATACGGACCAACTAGTCCAGCCATGCGACAGCAGCATGGTCTACTACTGATGTCCAATGGGCGAGGTCCGCGGCTGACTCCGTATGGAATTCAATAGCCGCAGAGGTCTTCAGTACTTCAACCAATGGTGGGTTCACGTCGATCGATCCCTGATCAAGTCCAAGGCGAACACCTCGGCGCAAAAGCGCGATGGCGGCAGTGGTGTCTTTTGCTTCCAGTGCAGCCAGAGCGGATACTAGACATCCATGCGCAGTGGGGTAAAGCGCAAGTCCCTCTTGATAGCGGGCGAGAGCCTCTGTGTATCGGTGTTCAAATGACAGAAGCTCCGCTTGGTCCATGGCAGCTGCGGAACGGATGCGTACATCGTGTTGAGCTGCGACCAACGCAGGAAGGAGCAGAAGGAAACACACGCTGCAACGATGCATACCTGAAAGATAGGAATGGCATTCAATACCAGACCTGCTTGAATAGGCTGACCAACGCAGGCTCCTCACTCACCGTCCTGCCTTCCGCTTGCCCTCTTCCGTCATCGCGAAGTTGCGCGTGAGCTTCTTGATGTACTGAACGCGTCTGAACCGCAGCGCCGACCAGTCCGCATCGATGGCCACTTGGCGCACCGGCTCGAAGCCTTGGTCGCCGAGGGGCTGCCAGCCCGTGTCTCGGTTGAAGTCACAGCTGTAGCGCTTGCTCGTGCCCTTCGGGTAGCACATCCATAGGATCGCATCACCTTCCAGCACCTTGTCCAAAGCCTTGGCAGCCATGTTCACCTGTGCCTGGGTGGTGACAAAGGCGATGGCGTAAGTGCAGCCCTTCGCCGCGGAGGCGTTGTCCAACACCGTCGCACTGCGCGCGAATTCCTTCATTGCCGGAGCGAATTCGGCCGGCGCGTTCAGGACCACCACCAGGTCCTGGTCTTTGTAGTTAAGCTTGTTCAGCAGTGGGTCCATGCTAGCTTAAATGGTCCAGTCTTCCAGTTGGATGCCTTGGATGCGCTGGAAGTGCTTGGTATTGTTGGTCACCAGCGTGAGGCCGTGATGAACGGCGGTGGCGCCGATGAGGAGGTCGAAGTCCGGGAGCGGTTGGCCAAGCTTTCGAAGTCGAGCCTTTTCGTTCGCAAACACCGGTAGGCAAGCAGAAATGGTGATCACTTCCATGTCGCGCAAGAACATCTTGGAAACATCCAGATTTCGAGCGGGATCTCCACTGTTGGCCGCACCGTATAGCAATTCAGCGACAGTTATCTCGGATATCCGGCAAGCGGCAAGTCCGGCCGCACTGAAGCGCTCCATGATGGCGCTGTGGCCCTTGGTGAAGAAGATGCAAATGTTGGTATCAAGAAGATACGTGCGCGCCATGGTTTCGGCACATCAATCCAATGGTTCGCGCTCCGAGCCCATCGTTCGCGACCCCTCGATCATCGCAATGATCTCCTCCGCACTCTCTGGCCCGACCCACGCACCGAAAGCATCCATGGTTCCACCTTGAGGTTTCGCCGACTTCTTGTTCTGGTCGGACGTAATGCGACGATCGATCGCTTCTTTCAGTGAACGCAGCGCATCCTCTGGCCAGTCCTTGATCTTGTCGAGGAACTCGGCCATCATTTTGCGATGAAGTGCGCTGGTTGCCATACTCCAAAGATAGTATGTGAACGGTCGTTCGGTGTTAACCCCGAGCCCCGCAGATACGTGTGGCGCGTTCAGGACCACCACCAGGTCCTGGTCTTTGTAGTTAAGCTTGTTCAGCAGTGGGTCCATGCTAGCTTATAAGGTCCAGTCTTCCAGTTGGATGCCTTGGATGCGCTGGAAGTGCTTGGTATTGTTGGACACCAGCGTGAGGCCGTGCCCGAAAGTTAGAGCCGTGCCTCTTCGAATGCGAATACATCAAGCGCTTCGCGAATCGACAGATTAGATACTCCAAGAAGGAACTCTTCCAAATGAGCTTTATTCCCTAAGGGTCTGGCGCTCTTGGCCACTCCATACTTCAGTTCAGCCAAGGGCACTTCGGAAATGAACAGGTCTTGGATCCGTTCTCGACGGATCCTTTCCGTGAGTTCAACCCTGCCCCTCATTAGGAAGATGCAGATATTGGTATCGAGCAGGTAAGGTAAGCCGGTCAAGTTCGATCAAGCGGTTCGCGCTCAGGATCCTCGGTGCGCGCATTGCGGAGGGAAGCCGCGAGTTCTTCAGCAGTTCCATCACCCTCCCAACTGCCGAAAGAAGCCCAGAACCGCTCGGTGCGCTCCTTGACCATGTTGTCTTCCGGTTCCTGAGGGCTTTTGTATTCCATGCTACGCATGAGGATCTCCACGATCGCCTTCTTCGTGGCCGTGCTCAACCCGAGCAGCCGCTCCACGTAGGCATTCACCCAAGGTTCTTTGAAGCTGACGGACTTCATGAACCCAAAGATAAGCGTTCAGGTATGGTCTGTTCAACCCAGCAGCCCCCGCCGCCACACCTCTTCGAACTTCTCCTTCAGCACCGCTATGAGTTCCGGTTGCATGAAGTCATAAATGTCCTCGATGTACAGACACACGATCGGCTTCTTCTCATACCACTGCGGGAATCGATCGCGGATCTTGTTCCGGTGCTGTTTCTCCATCACCGCGATGGCATCGGCCCATTCCAGGTGCCATTCTTCGAGCACCACGTTCGCCGTGCGGTCGGTACCCGCGGAGTCCACATCGAAGCGTGGGTCGTTCTCGTAGAGTATGTGCGCTGTGGCGGAGCGCATCCGGTTCACAGTGCAGACGAAGAGGATTCGCTTCACGGGGGTGGCTATGCGATCATCCCCTCCACCACCTCCACCGGGTCCTTCACGCCCTCCACAAACCCCAACACCTTCAGCATCACCTTGTCCAACAAGGTGTCCGGGCAGCTCGCGCCGCTGGTGAGGATGATCGTGAGCGGGCGCTTGGCAGGGAGCCAGTCGTTGGTGCTCTCCAGCTTATGCTCCGGATAGTTGAAGTGCTGGATGCTTGCCGCGCTCAGGATCTCGCCCTCGTCCATGATGTAGTACGTGGGGAACTTGTGTTCCAGCAGTTCCACCAGGTGGCTGGTATTGCTGCTGTTGTAGCCGCCCACCACCAGCGCCAGATCAGCTTCGGCCTTCAGCAGCTCGTTGGTGGCGTCCTGGTTGTCGTTGGTGGCGTAGCAGAGCGTATCGCGCGTGTCGGCGAAGTGGGCCTTGAGGTCAGCATCGCCGTACTTGCCGACCATCACCTGCTTCAGGTGGTCGGCGATGGCCTGGGTCTCGGTGGCCAGCATGGTGGTCTGGTTCACCACGCCGATGCGGGTCAGATCTTTCGCAGGATCGAAGCCGGGGGTGGCGTACTTCGCGAAGCGCTCGTGGAAGTGGGAGAGGGGCAGTTCTCCGGTGATGATGCGACCCAGTTCCTGCGCCTCGGCCATGTCCTTGACGATCACCGCGGGCGCGCCGGCAGCGGTGTGGCTGAAGGTGGCGCGCGTCTCTTCGTGGCTGGCCTTGCCGTGGATCACCACGGTGTAGTCCTTCTGCCCCAGCTGCGCACTGCGGTTCCACACCTTCTCCACGAAGGGGCAGGTGGTGTTGTA
>JALOLX010000241.1 GCA_025455765.1 Flavobacteriales bacterium
GATGGCCCTGTACACCGCCTTGGCCCCGGCATTCGCCTTGCAACCGCGCGGTCCTCTGTTGGATGCGTTGATCGCAGCAGGCGTACCTGCGGGTGCCGTACGCGGCATCGACGAGGTGATGTCCACGCCCGCCGCAGAGGCCATGGTCCTTGAGGAAGAGATCAATGGACTCTCCACGCGTCGTATCCGGGGCAACGCGTTCCGCATCGAACCCTACTGAGCACGCCGCTCCGTTCGCAGGGCATCCTTCAGCAGCGGCACCAGGCGACGCGCTTCTTCATCGTTCAGGCCCTTGCCGAAGATCACCTTGCGGCCCAGGTACTCGAAGCCCAACCGTGCACCACCGATCATCCATGCGCTTTGGTCCAGCTGCCACTTCCAGCTGCGCTCATCCACCTTCAACAAGCCGAGTTGTTGGATGTTGTCCACGAAGTAGTCGTTCGCCTTGCCATAGCCGAGGAGACTATCCTTCACGGTCAGCGTACCATCCTTGATGCGCCAGAGCTCGTAGCCCTTCAAGCGCCACACCAATGCCTTTACCACCACCACGAGGTAGTAGGTCCAGAAGGCCAGGAACACCAGCAGGTATTGCCGTACCGGATCCCCGGGTGTCATCTGCAGGCGGGCATGGATGATGTACGCACCGCACAGCAGCCAGGCCACGGTCCAAGCGATCAGCAGGGCTTCCTTCGCACGCGGCAAGCGGGCACTGATGACCACCGTGGTCCTTCCCCCGCTGCGTTCCACGCTGACCCGTTCACTGAGGTATTCCATCACGCCTTCACTTCAGCCACCACTTCCTCGTAGAGTTGCTCATAGCGCGGTAGCACGCGGTGCAGATCGAAGGTGCGCGCCTGCTCCAACGCACCGCTCCTGTAGCGCTGCAGCGATGCTTCGTCCTTCAGGATCAAGTAGGCATTGTCCGCCATTCCCTGGGTATCACCCACCGGGCTCAGCAGACCGCTCACGCCATGGATGTTCACCTCGGGCAGGCCACCGGTGTCGCTGCTCACCACTGGGACACCGCAGGCCATGGCCTCCAGCGCAGCCAGACCAAAGCTCTCGCTCTCACTGGGCAGCACGAACAGATCGCAGCTGGCCATCACCTCCTCTGGCCGCGTCATCTTCCCAAGGAAGTGAATGACGCTGCACGTTTGGTGCTGGCGGCACATCATCTCGATGCGTTGGCGTTCCGGGCCATCGCCGATGAGCAGAAGCTTCACCGGCAGACGCTCGCGGAGGATGCGGAACATCTGCACCACATCGTCCACCCGCTTCACCGCACGGAAGTTCGAGACATGGACCAACAGCCGCTCGCCATTGGGGGCATAACGCGCTCGCAACTGCGGATCATGCACGTGCTTGTAGAGGTCCACACACACGAAGTTGGGGATCACCTTCACCTCGCGTTTCAAGGGGAAGTGGGCGTAGGTATCGCGCTTCAGGCTTTCGGACACGGCGGTCACCGCATTGCTGCGCTCCATGCTGAAGGTGATCACCGGCTCGAAGCTCGGGTCGCGCCCCACAAGGGTGATGTCGGTGCCGTGCAGGGTGGTGATGAACGGCACGAAGATCCCTTGGGCTGCCAGGATACGTTGCGCCATCCATGCCGCGCTGGCGTGCGGTATGGCATAGTGCACATGCATCAGATCGAGCCCCTCGAACTTCGCCACATCCACCAACTTGCTGGTCAACACCAGTTCGTAGGGCTGATAGTCGAAGAGCGGGTAGTCGCTCACGCGCACCTCGTGGTAATACACGTTGGGATGGTCGCGCAGCCGCACGGGCCGGTCGTAGGTGATGAAGTGGACGATGTGGCCCTTCTCCGCGAGGGCCATGCCCAGTTCGGTGGCCACCACGCCGCTTCCGCCGAAGGTGGGGTAACAGACAATGCCGATGCGCATGATCACGACCGGCGCCCTGCACAACCTGACCACCGGAGGTACAAAGGTACCCCGCTCAGGACTGTGCGGCCAACGCGAGGCAGTCGCACCCCAGGGCCTCGTCCACGAACCGCTTCATGCGATGCATGGCAGGTCGCGAACGTTGCTTGCCCAACTGCGCGAGCAACCATAAGCCCAGTGCGATGAACGGCGTGGGAGCCACCATCCAGAAGCCCCATGCTGGCGCACCCACGATCTGCTGGGACACACCGATGGAAAGGCCGAGGAGGGCCAGAATGGTACTGAGCATGTACCCGCCTACGAACAGCATCCAGATGGTGGGTGCCGGGCCGATGAGGCAGCGAACCCACGTGCGACCTTCGCTCAGCTCCAGATCGATATCCATCTGAGGGGTCCATGATCGCTGTTCCTGATACGGATAGGTGAGCACCAGATGGTGACCTGTACCACCGAGCACCAAGCCATGTGGGTTGTTCGCTGCGACATGGTTACGGATGCGGTCCTTCACCTCATCCGGAGTGAGTGGCGAGGCGAAGCGGAAGCGGGGGCGGAACTCGAGCTCGGTCATGGCGGGCAAGGCCGTAACCTATGCAGCCCTACCGGCCTTCCACCTGACGAAGATCAGCCGACGAACAGCTTGCCTGCACCGAGGAAGATGGCGACCCACACCAGTCCCTTGATGAAGAAGAACAGGAAGCCTGCCCACCCCAGTCTCGCGAGCCAGCTACGGGCCTTGGATTGTTCTTTGGGCGGAGGTTGCATGGTGGAGGTGTTCATGCGATGCGGTGAGCGTGTTCCACTTCGGCGATCAAGCTGCGCCACACCTCCAGTTCGGGGATACCGGGCTTGCGCTTGCCGAACAGTTGCACCAGTTGTTCGCCGGCATCATTGTAGCACTCCAGTGCGGTCACCATGCCATCTCGCGTGGGCTTGCGCACCACCCAACACTGCGTGAGCGCCTCTTCGCGTACATGCAGATTGAAGTCGGGATCGAGCACATTGAACCAACCGCGCGCATCCATCACCTTGTTCACGGTACCGGTGTGGATCTGGATATTGCCGGGATTGCCCACGAAGACCATGATGGGGACCTGTCGTTCCGCGGCGGCGGTGATCACCGCACGGAAAGCTGCCGTCTTCACGGGTACCGCATGATCGGACGGGGGCGCAAGACGCAGGGCCTGCGTGCGGCTTACGCGATGGTCGCGCAGCATCAGGTAGAAGTCGTGCGTATCCTCCAGCGCCAGCCAAGCCTTGCGGAAGGCCTCCACATCCACGCGGGCGTCGGGTAGCTCAGGCCGGGGTGCGGGTGCAGGCTCGAGTGTCAATTCGGCTGTAGCCTGGGTGTCCACGAAGGCAGCGACCAAGGCCTCATACGCCGCGCGGTCGCTCTCTTCGATGAGGTAGATCTTGTGGATGGCGGCACCTTGCTTGTCGAAGAACTGAAGGCTGTGGCGATCGCCTTCGCGCCCGGGCTCGGCCACGGCATAAGCGAAGGCCCACTTGTCCAGGAACATGCGCAGGTCGATGTCGGCACCCACGAAGAGTCCCACAGGCCCCTTGTCCAAGGAAGGGTTCAGGTAGACAC
>JALOLX010000242.1 GCA_025455765.1 Flavobacteriales bacterium
GGGCGGAGTGCCGGGTAGGAGTGCGAAGTAAGTGCCTGCAGCAAGACCGTTCAGGGATACTTCGAACCGTTCGCGTCCCTCTGGCCACTGCCAGCTGCGTACGATCGCTCCCAACGCATCGCGCAGCACCAGTTCTGAAGCAGCACCGGCTTGATCCACCTCGAACACCACGTATGTACTGGCCGGGTTGGGGTACATGCGCAGGGTAGCGGTCGAGGGAGCGGAAGGATCTTCCACCCCCACGCTCAAGCCATACAGCTTGCTCACCATACGCTGGGTGGTATCGTTGGTGCTGCCGTCGTCGTAGCCGTGATAGCCGCCATAGATGAAGTAGCCGCCATCGTTGCTCGGTGTGATGCCTGAGATGTACTTATAGGTGGTGGAGCCCGAGGAGAATACGAAGTCGTAGGCCCCACAGCCCATGCCGTCAAAGACATCCTCTACCAACACACCGCTGCTGTCGATCATGGCGATGCCGCCTCGGTCCTGCCCGTTGATCTTGTCGAATACGCCGGTTATGATATAGCGGTCCGGAGACAGTTCGAGGATCGAAGTGACAAAAGGAATTTGCGATGGAGTGAAGGTCGCTTCGAAATCCAGCAGGTTGAAGGAGTGATCCAAGCTGCCATCGCCATGCAAGCGGATCAGACTGCGCACTTGATCCGATCCGTTCAACCGCAAGGTTCCTCCGATCAGTATCCTGCCGTCGGGCAACATGAAATACTCGCGCGCTTCGCCCAATGCTTGCACCTCCGCTACAAATGAGGGGTCCAGCGTCCCATCCGCCTCCACACGGAACACCCGGCTCACGGGTTGCCCCTCGTAGGTGGTCATCGTGCCCGTGCAGAGGAACTTGCCGTCCGGCTGCTCCTCGATCGCGTAGATCACCCCGTTGCACAGGCGGTGGGTACGGGTGGTGTCCAGGTAGCCTCCGTTGCTGAACCAGATCAGGCTGTACAGCCCCTCAAAGCCCCGGATGCTGTCGCTGAGCACATGCGCTCCGCTCATCAGCACCCGCCCATCGGGGTACACATGGTAGTCACCGCCTTGGAGGGAGGTGAAGTAGCGGCCCAAGTTCATCTCGATGAAACTGGGGTCTTGATAACCGCTTGGTAATAGCCTTCGGACCGTTTGCGTGGTACCTACATACACCAGGCCACTATTCCATGGCACCAACCGCCCCCCCCCAAGTGCGCTCGTGTTATACGTTGGGTCAAGTGTGCCATCTAGTGTTAACCGCGCTGTCCGCTTCTCGTTCTGTACACCGGAGAATCTGAACCTACCGGAAATGATCAATCCACCTCCTTCATCCGGCAACGCAGAATTTACAAAAACCTGCTGAATTTCTGTGCTAAACGAAGCATCCAGATCGAAAGGAGCTTGCGGCCATGCCGAGCGGGTCAAACAAATACTGACCACCAAAGCAAGTTGCCGCCAAATGTGGCAAGTGCTCATTGGCGTATGATCAGGTTCTTGGTTTCCAGTGTTGCTCCGTTGTCACTCAGTACAACGCTGTAGGATCCCGGAGCAAGTTCTCGGCTGTCCAATACTATCTGCTGTTCCTGTGAAGTTACGATGAGTTGCTTCAGTTTACGACCGGCAATGTCGTGGATCACGACCGTGGATCCCTTAGGTGCTGAGGGGAGGGTTACATCCAAGACAACATAGTTGTTGGCAGGGTTCGGGTAGATGCGCAGGCTGGCGTATAGAGCTGCACTCTCCTCTACCACAGCACCACCTCGTCGTGCTTTCGGTACTCCACCATCGCCACCGGTAAGAGGTGCACGGCATCGGTTAAAGTGGAAACAGAGCAGGTTCTGTGCCCAGGTGGCGGCCCGGTCGCGATGCTCGCCGATGAGGGTTTGTAGGGCGGTCTGTTCTGCGGAGGTCAAGCTGGCATATTCCCGGCCTCCCAAGCGCACCGGTTCCAATAGGTCGATCAGCTCAAGCATGCGGAAGCGCTCGTCCTCCTGTTTGTCGCGCAGCTCGTGCTCGTCGATCATGTCCATGATCACCGCCCGGGCGGTACCGAAGTTGTCCTGTTGCAGGTAGGTCATGGCCTCAGCGTAGCGCGCAGCCGGGGTACGGATCTGCTGCCACACCCAGCGCAGGCTGTCCACGTGCTCCACCGTATCGGCCCGGTAGTAGTCCATCAGCAGGTGGGCGTTCTGCGTCAGTTCGCTGTGGTGGTGGGCCATGGTGGCCGGTGCAAGATGGCCGTTCATTCCACCAAGCTAATGCAGGGCTTACACTCCCACAACCTACCCCGCCCACCCCTCCCGATCCAGGCTCCGGTATTGGATGGCTTCCGCGAGGTGCTCGGTACGGATGTCCGCGCTGCCGGCGAGGTCGGCGATGGTGCGTGCCACCTTCAGGATGCGGTCGTAGGCGCGGGCGCTGAGGCCGAGGCGCTCCATGGCCTTCTCCAGCAGGGCTTTGCCGGCGGCATCGATGCGGCAGATGGCGCGCAGGTCCTTGCTGCCCATTTGTGCGTTGCAATGGATCTTGGTGCCGGTGTAGCGTTGCTGTTGCACCTCGCGCGCAGCGATCACCCGTTCACGCATGTCGGCGCTGCGCTCGCTGGGGCGTTCGGCGCTGAGCTCGCTGAAGGGCACGGGCGTCACTTCGATATGGATGTCGATGCGATCGAGCAGCGGGCCGCTCACCTTGTTAAGGTACTTCTGCACCACGCCGGGCGCACACACGCACTCCTTCTCCGGGTGGTTGTAGTAGCCGCACGGACAGGGGTTCATCGCGGCCACGAGCATGAAGCTGGTGGGATACTCCACCGTGAAGCGCGCGCGGCTGATGGTGACCACGCGATCCTCCAGCGGTTGGCGCAGCACCTCCAGCACCTGCCGCTTGAACTCGGGCAGCTCATCCAGGAAGAGCACGCCGTTATGCGCCAGACTGATCTCGCCGGGTTGCGGGAACGAGCCACCGCCGACCAGAGCGACATCGCTGATGGTGTGGTGCGGTGAGCGGTACGGTCGCACGCTGAGCAGGCTGTCCTCCTTGCGCAGCTTGCCAGCCACGCTGTGGATCTTGGTGGTCTCCAGCGCCTCATCGATGGTGAGCGGCGGCAGGATGGTGGGCAGGCGCTTGGCCAGCATGGTCTTACCCGCACCGGGCGGACCGATGAGGATGATGTTGTGTCCCCCGGCCGCTGCGATCTCGAAGGCGCGTTTGATGTTCTCCTGCCCCTTCACGTCGGCGATGTCCACCGGGTAGCTCTGGCTGCTATTGGCGAACTCGGCGGCGATGTCCACCACGGTCGGCTGCACGGTGGGCTGGCCCTTCAGCAGGTCCACCACCTCGCGCAGGTGTTCCACGCCATAGATGGTGAGGCCGTGTACGATGGCGGCTTCGCGGGCATTGGCGGCAGGCAGGATCACGCCTTGGAAGCCCGCCTTCTTCGCTTCGATGGCGATGGGCAGGGCTCCTTTGATGGGCCGCACACCACCGTCGAGGGAGAGCTCGCCCATCACCCCAGCATCTCGGCGGGCACCTGGTCGGTGGCAGCGAGGAGACCCACGGCCAGCGGCAGGTCGTACGCGGTGCCTTCCTTGCGGATGTCGGCCGGCGCCAGGTTGATGGTGACACCCTTGCCGCGCGGCGCGTAGAGTCCGTTGTTGCGCAGGGCGGCATCCATCCGCTGCTGACTCTCCTTCACGGCGCTGTCGGGCAATCCCACCAAGTAGAAATAGGCCCCAGGCTCCACGTTCACCTCAGCGGTGACGATGGTGGCGTTGATGCCGAAGACGGCGGCTCCGTAGACCTTGACGAGCATGGGGGTAGAAGAGTAAAAGAGAGATAGAGCGTGCGAGGGTGAGAGAGTGAAAGAGTGAGAGAGTGAGAGGGTGAGAGAGTATGTGTGCGAAGGGTGCTCAATAGCGCTCTTGGCGGGGAGGCTCAGCCATGCTACGTTCGATGTGATCGATGAAGGCGTGGATGACCTTGATGTGTACTTCCTGGATGCGGTCAGCGAAGCCGGTATGGGGCACACGCACCTCCACGGTGCAGAGATCGGCCAGTTTACCGCCGTCCTTGCCGGTGAGGCCGATGACGTGCATGCCCTTCTCGCGGGCCACTTCGGCAGCGCGCAGCACGTTGGGGCTGTTGCCGCTGGTGCTGATG
>JALOLX010000243.1 GCA_025455765.1 Flavobacteriales bacterium
GGTGTCCACGATGATCACCAGCAGCTGGTTGCTCGTTTCGCGGGCGAAGGCCACCAGCTTGGCGTTGAGCCGATCGGCCTCGCCATGTTCCAGCCAGTCCGCATAGTCCCACACCAGGCTGTTCTGGTCGCGTTCCTTGGGCGGCTCCAGGGTACAGTCGAAGCGTGCGGCCTGTGCGGGCCACGCCAACAAGAGCAGCAGTGCGATCAACCCGGTCCTCATCGCGTGGAGAAGGTGATGGTGTTGCTCAGCTCGTTGGTGTCGTCACTACGCAGCGGGAAATGCACACGCAACTTCTCACCGATCATGCGGGCTGCTTCACACAAGCCTTCGCAGCGGCGGTTGGCGGCGAAATGGAGCTTCAGCACGGCCACCACATCGTTCCAGAAGGCATCGCCCACCTTGGCATGGATGCCGCTGTCGCCGATCACGGCCACCTGCCGATCAGCCACACAGATGTACAGGAGCACGGCATTACGATCGCGGGTGCGGTGCATGCCGAGTTCCTCGAAGATGAAGGCCGCATGGTCGAGCACCTCCTCTTCGATGTGGTCCTCCAAGTGGATACGCAGTTCACCTGAGGTGAGACGCTCAGCTTCAGCGATGGCCGCTTCCACCTGCACGCGCTCCTCCTTGGTGAGGAACTCCGCCGCCGTCAGCGCGCTCACTTGAAGGAGATGTCGGGGGCGTTCTCAGTGCCTTCCTGCGCCTCGAAGTAGCCTTTCTCGGTGAAACCGAAGAAGCCTGCGAGCACATTGCCGGGGAAGCTCTTGATCCGCGCGTTGTAGTTACGGGCCACGTCGTTGAACTTACGACGCTCAACGCCGATGCGGTTCTCCATGCCCTCGTACTGGGTCTGGAAGTCCTGGAAGCCCTTCACGGCCTTCAGCTCGGGGTAGCGCTCCACAGTGATCAACAGGCGTGAGAGTGCACTGCTGAACTGGTCCTGCGCCTGCTGGAACTGCTGGATCTTCTCGGGGCTGAGGTCGCCGGCGTTGATGGTGGTGCTGGTTGCTTTCGCGCGGGCCTCCACCACTTGGGTGAGGGTCTCCTTCTCGAAGTCGGCCGCACCTTTCACGATCTCCACCAGGTTCTTGGTCTTGTCGGCGCGCAGCTGGTAGGCGTTCTCCACGTTGCTCCACTGCTTGCTCACGTCCTCGTTGAGCCCGACAGTGCCATTGTAGAAGTTGATCAGAAACCCTCCAATTATGATCGCTATGATGGTCAGGAATGCCAACACAGCCAGCAAGATCCCCAAGGTCCTTTTCATCTTATTTCGTTTAATGTTGTCGCGAAGGTAGCGGCCTCTGTTCCACAACTCTCTTTGCAAGCCTCATGCCTTTACGAGCGGTCCGCCGATCTGACAGACGGTGCGATCTTGGCACCCGCGATGAACGCACCTAGCGCCGAGCAGCGGTTGAACCCGAGCTGCATCCTCCTTTATGGAAGGCTGCTGGGCCTGCCTGCGGAGCTATTGGGGCGTGTGCGGCTCTTCCCCCGCGACCGCAACTGGCTGCACGCGCCGTGGTATGGCGATGCGCCCGGGGGTGCGATGGTGCTGGCCGAGCACATCTACCTGAGCCGCACCCTGTACCACGCACCACAAGGACGAGACCGCACGTTGCACCTGAGCTGGCTGCTGCTGATGGCACACGAGCTGGTGCATGTGCGGCAGGCGCGCAGCTTGTCCCCTGGTCCGCTGCGTCCGCTCCGGTTCGGTGTGTGGGCCGGTCTTCGCTATGCGCGATCGTTCCTTCGCCATGGGCGCCGTGCGTATGCAGAAGCGGCCTTCGAGCGGGAAGCGGAATCGGGGCGTGATGCGCTCAAGGAGTTGCTGACGCGCACAGGCGGCATCCATCCGCAGCACCCGATCGTGGCCTGGTGCATGGAAGATCGGCAGGAGGAACTACAGCAATGGCTGGCCGCGCACATGCCGGGCTGATCAGGGCTGCACCACCAAGGGAAGCACCTGTCGTCCCTCACCGGTCACGATCACCTGATACCGGCCTGGTGCCAAGCCACTGATATCGAAGGCCAGCTGGCCTTCCGTGGGCATCCGCAGTTCGCCGAGCACGGTCCGTCCTTGTGCATCGACCACGGTAACAAGGCTTGCCACACCTGCGGGTGCATGCAGCCGAACCGTTCCGGTGGCAGGATTGGGGAAGAGCGCAGCCGCATTGGCCGAGCGTTCAGCCACAGCGGTCTGCACGTCGCTGGGCGAATAGTGGAAGCGCGCCTGGGTGACCTGTCCGCCAACGGTGGTCACGAACAGCACGGGGAGGTCCATGCCATTGGCGATCCACTTGTATTCCACGGTCTCCGGCTCTGGGAACGAGATGCCCTGTCCGAACTGTGCGATGTAAATGGAATCCTCGCGCTGCAGCACCGACCGCACGCGCAACACTTCGAACGTATCCGCTGGCAGGTAGAGCGTACCCCAGCCATCCACGGTATTGGTGCGCACCTGGTCCTGGGTGAAATTGAAGAGTCCCGGTACCTCCAGGGTAAAGGAGCTGGGCGAAACGTTCGAGTCGCCAAAGTTCAAGGGGAAGACATGGACCTCGTCCACGGGCACTCGGCGTACGCTGGTGGGCAGACCGTTCACGTTCGCTCCGAAACCCACATTGCGGTACCCGCTCGCATCACGCTTGTAGTATTCGAAGACGTTGGATACCGTCAAGGCCTGGAACGAGAAGGCCGGTCCGCGCAAGGCGATATCGGCGTCGTGCTCCGGGTAGATGAACGGATTGTTGAAGTAGAACTGATAGAGGAAGGGTGTGGAGGTCACGCTCACCACCGTATCCGCGCCTTCGTTACCCACTTCCAAGGTGGAGAAGTCCCAGGTGACGCCAGCGCCGGTGAAGTCCAGGTCGATCCCCGCAGGCAGCGTGTTCACATAGCGCACTGTATCGCCAACGCTGGGCATATCACCGGGTCCGATGGTGATCTGCGCGGAGAGCGCCGCAGCCAGGAGGGAGAACGACAGAGTAAGGGGTGAGCGCATGGTCCGGTGGTTGCCTACAAAGGTACCGAAGCCGTGTGTGGCGCACAATGGCCCGAACCTTGCAAGCGTTGAAGCTACCTTTGTACTCCCATGCGATCGCTCCTGTTCATCGGCCTTGTGCTGGCCCACTTCGCCACCTTCGCCCAGCCCGGCCGTCAAGCCGACCTCATCCAGTTCAGCGGGGTGGTGGTCACGGACAGCCTTTCGCCCGTGCCCTTCACCAACATCCTCATCCGCAACACCTACCGCGGAACCATGAGCGACGTGTACGGCTACTTCAGCTTCGTGGCGCAGGAAGGCGATACGGTGCTGTTCAGCGCTGTCGGCTTCGAGCGGGATCAGTATGTCATTCCCACCGACCTGCCGGACAACAAGTATTCGATGATCCATGTGATGAGCCGGGATACGGTGCAGTTGCGCGAGATCGCGGTGTATCCCTGGCCGTCGAAAGAGCAGTTCCGCGATGCTTTCCTGAACCTGCGCCT